>JACCYI010000036.1 GCA_013696535.1 Solirubrobacterales bacterium | reverse complement strand
TTCCCGGCGTCAGCGGCCCGGGCCTCACGCGGTGCCGGAGCGTCGGGAAACTCCCCGGCGTCAGCCGCCCGGGGCTCGAGCGGTGCCGGAGCCTCGGGAATCTCCCCGGCGTCGGCCGCCCGGGGCTCACCCGGTGCTGGAGCGTCGGGAATCTCCCCGGCGTCGGCCGCCCGGGGCTCACGCGGTGCCGGAGCGTCGGGAATCTCCCCGGTGTCGGCCGCCCGGGGCTCACGCGGTGCCGGAGCGTCGGGAATCTCCCCGGTGTCGGCCGCCTGGGGCTCACGCGGCTCACGCGGTGCCGGAGCGTCGGGAATCTCGGTGGTGTCCTTCTCCGAGCTCATCGCTGCTCGTCGACGACCTCGGCGTCGACGACCTCCTCCTCTTCGGCGCTCGAGCCGTCCGTGCTCCCGCCGTTGGACGTCTGCGCCTGCTCGGCCTGGGCCTTCTCGTACATGGCCTCCGACACCTTGTGGAACGCAGACTGCAGCGCGGCGGTCTTCGCCCGGATGTCCTCGGTGTCCTCTGAGGTCAGCGACTCGCGCAGAACCTTGGCGGCCTCCTGGATCTCGGTCTTGGACGTCTCGTCGACGGCCTCCCCGAGGTCTACCAGCTGCTTGTCGGACTGATAGGCAGCGTTCTCGCCGGCGTTACGGGCTTCGGCGAGCTCGCGCAGGCGGCGGTCCTCTTCGGCGTGCGACTCGGCGTCGCCCACCATCCGCTTGATCTCATCGTCGGAGAGCCCGGAGCCTGAGCGGATTTCGATCTTCTGCTCCTTGCCCGTGCCCAAGTCCTTCGCGGTGACGTTCACGATGCCGTTGGCGTCGATGTCGAAGCCGACCTCGATCTGCGGGATGCCGCGCGGCGCGGGCGGGATGCCCGTGAGCTGAAACTTGCCGAGCGACTTGTTGAAGGACGCCATCTCGCGCTCGCCCTGCAGAACGTGGATCTCCACGCTCGGCTGATTGTCCTCCGCGGTGGAGAAGACCTCGGACTTGCGGGTCGGGATGGTCGTGTTGCGCTCGATCAGGCGCGTCATGACTCCGCCCTTGGTCTCGATGCCGAGGGTGAGCGGGGTGACGTCGAGCAGCAGCACGTCCTTGACGTCGCCGCCGAGAACGCCGGCCTGGATGGCGGCACCCACAGCCACGACCTCGTCCGGGTTGACGCCGCGGTGGGGCTCCTTGCCCGTGAGCTCCTTGACCTTCTCCTGAACGGCCGGCATACGCGTCATGCCGCCCACCAGGACTACGTGGTCGATGGTGGCGGTGCCCTTGTCCTTGGCGTCGTCGATGGCCTGACGCACCGGGCCGACGACGCGCTCGATCAGCGGCGAGGCGAGCTCGGTGAACTTCGCCCGCGTCATGCGCAGGTCAAGGTGCTTGGGGCCGGACTGGTCCGCCGTGATGAACGGCAGGTTGATCTGCGTCTCCTGCGCGCTCGACAGCTCGATCTTGGCCTTCTCGGCGGCTTCGTAGAGGCGCTGGAGGGCCATCTTGTCCTGCGTGAGGTCGATGCCCTGGTCGCGCCGGAACTCAGCGACCAGATAGTCCACGACCGCCTTGTCGAAGTTGTCACCACCGAGGTGGTTGTCGCCCGCGGTCGACTTGACCTCGAAGACGCCGTCGCCGATCTCGAGCACGGACACGTCGAAGGTGCCGCCGCCGAGGTCGAAGACGAGGATCGTCTGGTCGGCCTCCTTGTCGAGACCGTAGGCCAGTGCGGCCGCCGTGGGCTCGTTGATGATGCGCTTGACCTCGAGGCCGGCGACCTTGCCGGCGTCCTTGGTGGCCTGGCGCTGGTCGTCGTTGAAGTACGCGGGAACGGTGATCACGGCCGCGTCGACGGTCTCGCCGAGGTAGGCCTCGGCGTCCGCCTTGAGCTTCTGCAGGATCATCGCGGAGATCTCGGGCGGCGTGTACTGCTTGCCGCCGGCGTCGACGCGCACGTCACCCCCAGGTCCGGCAACGACCTTGTAGGGGACGATCGACTCCTCTTCACGCACTTCGGCCTCCTTGCGGCCCATGAAGCGCTTGATCGAGAAGATCGTGTTCGTCGGGTTGGTGACCGCCTGGCGCTTGGCCACGGTCCCCACCAGACGCTCGCCGGACTGCGTGAAGGCCACGACAGACGGCGTCGTGCGACCACCCTCGGAGTTCTCTATGACGGTGGGCTCACCGCCTTCGAGGACTGCCATGCAAGAGTTGGTGGTGCCGAGGTCGATGCCGATGGTCTTGGCCATGTGTAGTGCTCCTTGTCGCTGAAAATCTCAGTCGTGTTGACGGAGATCTTAGCGTACGGCTACGCCGATCTGCGGGCAAGCTCGCCGCAAGGGACACACTTCGCAGCGCGGCCGCTGCGCGTGGCAGATTCGGCGGCCGTGACGCAGCAGGTTGACGTGCAGCTCGAGGTGCGCGCCGCGGGGGGTGAGGTCGAGCAGGCCGTCGTGCATCTCCACGAAGCCGGCGCCGGGACGCAGGAGCCCGAGGCGGGTGGCGACGCGCGAGACGTGCGTGTCGACCGGGACGTCGGGCTGCCCGAGGGCGAAGAGCAACACGCAGGCAGCGGTCTTGCGCCCGACACCCGGAAGGGCGGTCAAGTGATCGCGCCCCTCGCCGACCGGGACATGCGCGAGCCAGGCAAGGTCGAGCGGCTCCCCGAGGGCATGCAGGATGTTCTTAATCCGGACGGATTTCTGCCGATGCAGGCCTCCGGGCTGGATGGCGGACTCCACTTCGGACAGCGGCGCGTCGCGAACCCGTTCCCAGGTCTCGAGACGGGCCCGGAGGCGGAGGTAGGCCACGTCCCGGTTGCGGTCGCTCGTCGATTGGGACAGCACGGTCAGGACGAGCTCGTCGAGCGGCCGGCCGTGCGGCGCCGCCACCGGTCGGCCGTAGTGGCTCCGGAGGCGATCGCGAAGCCCTCGCACGCGTTTCGAGGACGGCTTGAGCCATGAAGAGCGGGTGAAAATCGGCTGGGCGGGCCTTTTGGTTGCCATAAAAGAGTTGCTAAGGACCAACAACGGCGGAAAGGTGCCAGAACTGACGCAGGAAGCACCCCCGAGATGTCGACGGACCGCGCGCATCGTTATGGTGCCGCCCTCGCCGGATCGACGGAACGTTCTTCTCCTGCTCCCGGAGGTGTCATGTACGACCGAGCAGATGCTCTGCCTCGGCCGAAATCGACTGTGCGCAGGCTCGCCTTGACGAGCGCGCTCACAGCGACCCTCGGCTTGGGCACAACGGCGCCGGCGCAAGCCAGCGGCAATCAGAGCCGGATGGATCGGACGGAGCGCAAGGTCTTGCGGGTCATGAACCGCATC
Source organism: Solirubrobacterales bacterium (assembly GCA_013696535.1). The sequence goes on along the minus strand of JACCYI010000036.1, from coordinate 5,102 downwards.
CGGGCGAGTCACAATCTGGGCCGGCTCTACCGCAATCGGAGCCTGAGCCGGTCGGCCGACTATCACTCCGGCGACATGCTGCGTGCAAACTTCTTCGCCCACCCGTCGAGCAACGGCACGCCGTTCGACGCACGGGTGCGCCAATTCTCGCGCCGATCCGCGCGGATCGGTGAGAACCTCGCATGGGTCAGCGGCGCGGGCGAGCGGGGCATCGCGCGACGCATCGTCTCGATGTGGATGGCATCCCCGTCCCACAGCGCCATGATCCTGACGCCGGAGTTCCGAAGCGTCGGAGTCGCGCGGCGGACGGGAACGCTCGGTTCGGTTCGCGCGGTCGTGTTCACGGCCGACTTCTCCTCCGTCCGGTAGCGTCCCGGGTGACCGTCCGACTCCGGGCCGGGCGACTTCACAACAAGACTTCCCTGCACGCCAAGATGGCGCCTAGCGTCCGAGGGCATGCGGCGCGCCGTCCGACACCCGTCCGCGCCGGTCCTTGCCTCCGTGCTCCTGGGGGTGGTCTACCTCGCCCTCGCGCCGGCCACCGCGGACATGGCGGCCCACGTGTACCGCACGGGGCTCTGGAGGCAGCAGGGCCCTTCGGTCTGGAACGCACAGTGGTACGGGGGCCATCACGTGCTGGGCTACTCACTTCTGTTCTCACCGCTGGCCGCCGTGTTCGGACCCCGCTTGGTCGGCGTCGCCGCAGGAGTGGTGGCCATCGCCCTCTTCGTGCGGGTCGTGCGCGGCCGCCACGGCGCGGCGGCGGCGACCTGGCTGTTCGCGGGTGGGGCGATGAGCAACGTCGTGATCGGGCGGATGCCGTTCACGCTCGGCATCGCCCTCGCTCTCGCGGCATGGGTCTGCGTCGAACGCGCGGGGGTCCACAGAGCATGGCTCTCTGGTGCCGCGGGGCTGGCCTTGGCGACTACGTGGGCGAGCCCGGTGGCCGGCGTCTTCCTCGCTCTCGCGGCCGGTGCCCGGCGCCTGGGTGGAGGACGGGGCGAGTTGGTGGCCGCCGGCGTGCTGGCCTGCCCCGTGGTCGCCGGCGGGGCAGTCCTCGTCGTGGCGTTCCCGGAAGGCGGGCCTGACCGCTTCGCCGCCACGGCCTTCTGGCCCATGCTGGCGGTCTCGCTCGCCGGCGCCGCCCTCCTTGACCCCCGGCACCGCGCGGTGGCCGCCGGCGCGGCGCTGTACCTGGCCATGCTGGTGGGCGCCTTCTTGATCCCGACGACGTTCGGCCAGAACGCCCTGCGGCTCGGCGTGGTCCTCGGCCCGCCGCTACTCATCCTCGCCGGGCGCGCCCGCGTCCCCGGCGTCGCCTTCGCCGTCGTCCTCGCCGCACTCGGCTACCTGCAATGGCTGCCAGCGGTACGGGCGGTGGCCGAGGCGCGCGGCGATCCAGCCACCCAGGCCGACTTCCAGGCCGAGGCGCGCCGCGTTCTCGCCCCTCTGGCCCAGCCCGGCGAGCGGGTGGAAGTTCCGCTGACCCGCAACCACTGGGAGGCCGCCTACCTGGCGCCGACCCTGCCCCTCGCGCGGGGGTGGGAGCGCCAGCTCGACGCCAAGGTCAACGCGATCTTCTACGACGACCGGCCGCTGACCGTCGCTAGCTATCGCTCGTGGCTTCGCGATCGCGGGGTGGGCTGGGTGGCGCTGCCCGAGGCGCCGCTCGACTACTCCGCGTCCGAGGAGAAGAATCTGCTCGAGCGCTCGCCGCCCTACCTGCGCCTCGTGCACCGCTCCAGCCGCTGGCGGATCTGGCGGGTCCAGGCGGCGGACTCCACCGCACAGAGAGCCGGCCGGGTGACCCTGGAGCTTCCCGACGGCTTCGACGTGGTCGCCCGTCGGGCAGGAACCGTCGTCGTCCGGCAGCGCTTCACCCGGTACTGGACGGTCACGGGCGGTGACGCGTGCGTGGGCCGATCCGGTCCGTGGACCGCGGTCGAGACCCAGGGGCCAGGTCGCGTCGAGATCCGGGCTCGCTTCTCGCCTTCTCGGGCTGTCGGTCGGGGGACGCCCTGCGCCGAATGAGCGCTCCGGGCCGCCTCCGAGCACCCGAGTCAACGCCGGTAGCATGAGAATCGATGCGAGTTCGCTCCCAGGCCTTCGCCGCTCGCTCCCTTCCCAAGGGATGGTCGGACGTCCTCCGCCAGCTCGGGCTCTTCGGCGGTGCCTACGTGCTCTACCGGATCGTGCGCGGGCTGGTCGACGGACGCGCGGCCCAGGCGTTCGACAACGCGCGGGAGCTCATCGGGATCGAGCGCACCCTCGGGTTGTTCGTTGAGCCGGCGGTGCACGCCTGGGCCGGGAACCGGGCCTGGATCATCGACGTCGCGAGTTGGATGTACGTCAACTCCCACTTCACGATCACGGCACTGACCCTCGCCTGGATCTACCTGTACCGGAACTCGGCCTTCTACTTCGTGCGCAACATGTTCATGATCGCGATGGGCATCGCCCTCGTCGTCTACGTCGCCTTCCCGACCGCCCCGCCGCGGTTCATGCCCGAATGGGGCTTCGTGGATTCCGTCGCGGAGTTCACTGGCGTCCAGTCCGACTCGGGCGTCTCCAGCGCGCTCATCAACCCGTTCGCCGCCGTCCCCTCGATGCACGTCGCCTTTGCGCTCATGCTCAGCTTCCCCATGTCGCGGATCATCCACCGGCGGAGCTTGAAGGCGCTCTGGCACGTCTATCCGCTCGTGGTCTCGTTCGTGGTCGTGGCCACCGCCAACCACTGGTGGCTCGATGCGGTGTTCGGAGTCTGCACGGCCGCGGTCTCGGCCTGGGCCGCCAGTCAGCCCGTCCGCACGCGGCCGCAGGTCTGGGCCTTCCGGATCGCACCGCACGGCGCGCCCGCGTGAGCTCCCGCCAGCGCGTCACTCCGCGCGATTACCAGGGACTGGTCACCGACCGGCTCGTGGAGTCGCGCCTGACCCCGAACGCGATCTCCCTGACCGGCTTCGCGCTGTGCGTCGTGGCGGCCGTGCTGGTGTTCAGCGAGCTCTACTTCCTCGGCGGGCTCGCCTTCGTGATCGGCTCGATCTGCGACACGCTCGACGGCCGGTACGCCCGGACGTCGGGAAAGGGAACCCCGTTCGGCGCCTTCCTGGACTCCACGCTCGACCGTATCGAGGAGGGCGTCGTGCTGACCGCGGTCGCCTATCAGTTCGCTCAGGAGAGCGACGAGCTGGCAGCCGCAGCGGTCGTACTCGCCGTGCTGGCCTCGCTCATGGTCTCCTACACCCGGGCCCGAGCCGAAGCTCTGGGCGTCGAGTGCAAGGTCGGCATCGCCGACCGCGCAGTCCGGGTGGTGATCCTGTCCGCCGGCCTGCTGCTCGCGAGCTTCGAGCTCTTGGAGCCGTCCGTCTACCTCTTGGCCGGCCTTTCCGTGATCACCGTCGGCCAGCGCGTGTGGCATGTGCGCGGGGAGCTGACACGTAACGCCGCCGCGTCCACGGACTAGGTGTCAGCGCCCCCCCTTTGACGCTGAAGAGGTAAGAGACTTGAGCAATACCAACGGACACGCAAACCAAAGTGCCCGGTACGGAGAGGACAAGGTTCGAGTCGCCATCATCGGCGTCGGCAACTGCGCTTCCTCCTTCGTGCAGGGCGTTCACTACTACCGCGACGCCGATGGCGCAGAGCCGGTTCCCGGTCTGATGCACGTCGACCTCGGCGGCTACCACGTCTCCGACATCGAGTTCTCGGCCGCCTTCGACATCGACGTCGAGAAGGTCGGACTCGACCTCTCCGAGGCGATCTTCGCCGGCCAGAACAACACCTTGAAGTTCGTCGAAGGCGATCTGCCCAAGATGGACATCCCGGTTCAGCGCGGCATGACCCATGACGGACTCGGCAAGTACCTCTCCGAGAAGATCACCAAGGCTCCGGGCTCCACGGTGGACATCGCCGAGATCCTCAAGGAGACGCGGACCGACGTCGTCGTCTCCTACCTGCCCGTGGGCTCCGAGCAGGCGACCAAGTGGTACGTGGAGCAGATTCTCGAGGCCGGCTGCGGCTTCGTGAACTGCATTCCGGTCTTCATCGCCCGCGAGGAGTACTGGAACAAGCGCTTCGTGAAGGCGGGGCTGCCCATCGTCGGCGACGACATCAAGTCCCAGGTCGGGGCGACCATCGTGCACCGCACGCTCGCGCGGCTGTTCGGCGAGTGCGGCGTGAAGATGCTGCGCACCTCCCAGCTCAACGTGGGTGGCAACATGGACTTCTACAACATGCTCGAGCGGGAGCGGCTGCAGTCCAAGAAGATCTCCAAGACCAACGCGGTCACGTCGATCGTCGACCATGAGCTGCCGGCCGAGGACGTCCACGTCGGGCCGTCGGACTACGTGCCGTGGCTTACGGACCGCAAGTGGGCGCACATCCGCGTCGAGGGGCAGGCGTTCGGCGACGTGCCGCTCAATCTCGAGCTCAAGCTCGAGGTCTGGGACTCGCCGAACTCCGCGGGAATCGTCATCGACGCGGTCCGGTGCTGCAAGCTCGCGCTCAATCACGGGATCGGGGGGCAGCTCGACGGACCGAGCTCCTACCTCATGAAGTCACCGCACAACCAGCGGCCTGACAATGAGGCGCGCGAGGAGACGGAGAAGTTCATCGCCGAGCACGCACGCACGATGGAGGGCGCGCAGGCCGCGCGTGAGGCCGAAGCCGAGGCGGCGAGGGCCCGGGCGTAGAGCCTTCTCGACGTGCGCCTTGCCATCGCCCAGGTGACGCCGTACCCCTGGGAGGACGAGCACGAGGTCAACACCTTCGTGGACTCGCTGTCGGCTGAGTTGGCCGAGCGCGGCCATCGCGTCGTGGTCGCCGCGCCTTCGTGGTCGACCGAGCTCGTGCAGGAATCGCGCCGGCGCATCCGCGCGGGCACGGCGCTGCCGGGCGAAGGCGAAGTCCGCGTGCTCGGGATGGGCGAGCTCATGCCTCTCGGCCCCTCGAGACGGGGTGTGGCTCCCGCGCCCCCCGTCGACGTCGCGCGCACCGTCGAGGAGCTGCTCTCCCAGACGCCGTTCGACGTGGTCCACGTTCACGAGCCCTTCGCTCCGAGTGCCGCCTCCGGCGCTCTGCGACATTCGCGCGCGCTCAACGTC
>JACCYI010000012.1 GCA_013696535.1 Solirubrobacterales bacterium | reverse complement strand
GGTATCGCCTCCGAGGGACCCGGTGGCGTCGTAGGAGCGCCCCGCCGTGAGGTTGCCGCCGCTGGCCGGAAGGTCGTTCCACTGCTTGCACGCGACCTCGCAGGCCTTGCATCCAATGCAGACCGTCGTGTCGGTGAAGAAGCCCATCCGCTGGGCACCGTCACGCTGGATGGCGGTCTCGGTCATTTCTCGGGCCGGATCTCCGCCGGGTGATCGCGGTTGGGCGCGACGTCGTCCGGTGCGTCGTGGACACCGGCCAGCAGCGCCGTACCGACCTTCCTGCGCCCTGCCCGCACATTGCACACGAAGGCCTTGGACTCCTGGATGGAGGTGTTGGGATCCCCGCTCAGCGTGACGAGGTCGTTCGCGGAGTCGCCCGGGCTGGGACCCCCCGACCCCCAGTGCCACGGAAGTCCGATCTGGTGGATGACGCGGCCATCGATCTTGAGCGGCTTGATGCGCTCGGTCACGCGGGCGCGCGCCTCGATCTCCGCGCGCGGAGAGACGATGGTCATCCAGTCGCCGTCCTCGATGCCGTGGTGCTGAGCGAGCAGCGGGTCCATCTCCGCGAACATCGTGGGCTGGAGCTCGTCGAGCCACGGCAGCCAGCGCGACATACCGCCCGCGGTGTGCTGCTCCGTGAGCCGGAAGGTCGTGGCGACGTGCGGGAAGGAGGGATCGCCGGGCTCGGCGTATGGGTTCTCCGCGCGCTCCCAGCGCAAAGCGCCCGGGTTGGCCTGGAGGTTGGGGTAGAGCACGTTGTCGACCGGAGACTCGAGCGGCTCGTAGTGGGTCGGCATCGGCCCATCGAGCAGCCCGCTCGGCGCGTAGAGCCAGGCCTTGCCGTCCGCGAGCATCATGAACGGGTCGTTGCCGCCGATCGCGTCCATGCCCGTGTCGTCGGGCCCCGGACGGTAGTTCGGCGCCTTGTCGACGGGGAAGTCAGGGACGTCGTAGCCCGCCCACTTCTCCTCTTCTTCGTCCCACCAGACGTACTTCTTGCGCTCCGACCACGGCTTTCCGTCGAGGTCGGCACTCGCGCGGGAGTAGAGGATGCGGCGGTTGGCCGGCCACGCCCAGGCCCATTCGGGTGAGACCGAGCCGCCCGGCGCCTCGAGATCGCCAGGCTCCCGGCGGCGGGCCTGGTTGACCCCGTCCTTATAGATCCCCGAGTAGATCCAGCAGCCGCAAGCCGTCGAGCCGTCGGCCGCAAGCTCGGTGAAGCCGGACACGGGCTGACCGCTCTCGACGCTGTAGCCGTTGATCTCCTTCAGGACGTCCTCAGCGCTGGGTTCGGCGTGCGGACCGTGCTCGCCGTAGTCCCACTTGAGGTTGACGATCGGCCAGTCGCGCTCGCGCGTCGAACCCTCGTAGTGCGCGCGGACGCGCTTGAACAGATGGTGCATGAACCACAGCTCAGAGCGCGCGTCACCCGGGGGGTCAAGCGCCTTGTCGCGCCACTGCACGAGGCGCTGGGTCTGGGTGAAGGACCCCTCCTTCTCGACGTGCGAGGCGGCGGGCATCAGGAAGACCTCCGTCTGGATGTCCGCGGTCTTGAGCTCACCCGACTGGACTTCGGGCGAGTCCTTCCAGAAGCTGGCCGATTCGATCTCGGCCAGGTCCCGGACGACGACCCACTTCATGGACGCGAGGGCCCGGCGCTGCAGACCCGCGTTCTGGGAGCCCACGGCCGGGTTCTGACCCATGACGAACATGCCGTCGAGGCCACCGTCGAGGGCCCGCAGCATCGTCGGGAAGTGGGAGTGGTTGCCCGTGATCTTCGGTAGGTGGCCGAACCCGTAGTCGTTCTCCTCGGTGGCGGCGTCGCCGAACCACGCCTTGAGGAACGAGACGACGTACTTGTCGAGGTTGGACCACCAGCCCTTGTCGTTGCCGCCGCCGACGTCGACGTAGTCAGACAGCGTCACCCCGTCTCGTGTCCCTCGCGGCATGTGCAGATAGCCCGGGAGCAGGTTGAACAGGGTCGGGATGTCCGTCGAGCCCTGGATGGAGGCATGGCCGCGGAGAGCCATGATCCCACCGCCCGGACGCCCGATGTTGCCCAGCAGGAGCTGCAGGATCGCTCCCGAGCGGATCATCTGCACGCCCGAGGTGTGATGGGTCCAACCGACCGCATAACACAGGGCGCTCGTGCGCTCGCGACCCGAGTTGCGGATCAGCGCGTCGGCCACCTTGTGGAAGAGCTCGGGCGGGATGCCGCAGACCCGCTCCACCATGTCGGGCGTGTAGCGGGCGAAGTGGCGGCGGAGGACGTTGATGACACAGCGCGGATCCTGAAGCGTCTCGTCGCGCTCCGTGCCACCGAGCTCCATGCCCGCGCCCGTCCGCTCGGCGAAGGACTCCGCGCTGTTCTCGCTCTCGGTGGCCGACGCTCCGGTCTCGCCGCCCGCGTACATCCAGGTCTCGGGGTCATAGGTGCCGGTCTCGGGGTCAAAGCCCGAGAAGAAGCCGCCCAGTTCCTCGGTGTCCTGGAAGTCCTCGCCGACGAGCGTGGCGGCGTTCGTGTAGTTGACGACGTACTCGCGGAAGTAGGACTCCGTCTCGAGCACATGGTGGATCAGCCCACCCATGAAGGCGATGTCGGTTCCGGCCCGGATCGGCACGTGCAGGTCCGCCATGGCGCTCGTGCGCGAGAACCGCGGGTCCACGTGGATGACCGTCGCGCCACGCTCGCGCGCCTTCAT
>JACCYI010000356.1 GCA_013696535.1 Solirubrobacterales bacterium | reverse complement strand
GTCCGGGGCGGCGCCGCTTGCGCACCGCCCGGCGTGCCGGCCTGCTCGCCGCGGCTGGGGCGCTCGCGCTGCTGTCCTTCGAGGCGCTCAGGCGGGTGGGCTTCGATTCCATCTCAGGAACGCTGCTCGCGTCGAGCCCGACCTGGGTGATCGTCGCGCTCGCGCTGATGTGCGGGTCGATGGTCCTGCGCGCCGGAGCCTGGCACGCCATCCTGCGGGCCGCCGTCACCGACGTGCGGCCAAAGCTCTCTGATGCGCTGCAAGGCACCTTCATCGGCGTGCTGATGTCCGCGACGCTTCCCGCCCGCCTTGGTGAGCCCTCGCGCGCCCTGATCGTCGCGCGCAGGCTCGGAAGGCCTCGCGAGCACCTGCCCGTGGTGCTCGGAACACTCGTGTCCCAGACGCTTCTTAACCTGCTCGCCCTGGTGATCCTCGGCGCCATCATGTTCTCGACCGTCGGACTCTTCGCCGGTCGGCAGCAAGCTCTGGTGTTCTACGCGCTGGCGCCGTTCGTCGCTTTGTGCGTGGTGCTCGTGGCGCCGGCGCTGCTGAGGTCCGGCTTGCCGTCGCGTTCGTCGCGTGTGGCACAGTCGCTCGACCGGGCCAGGCAGGCGCTGACCCGGGTGCGTTCCGGCCTCGCCGTCTTTTCGAGCGCGCGGCACGCGGCGGTCGCGGTGACGTTGCAGCTCGGCGCGTGGGCGGTGCAGTGGGCGTCGTGCTACGTGCTCTTCGTCGCGCTCGGTCTCGACGACCGGGCGAACTTGGGCGCGGCGGCCGCGGTGCTCTTCGCCGTGAACGTCACCGCGGTCCTGCCGCTGACCCCGTCGAACCTCGGTGTCTTCCAGGCGGCCTGCGTTGCGGTGTTGACCGGCGCCTACGGCATCAAGACCGCCGACGCACTGGGATACGGGATCATCCTCCAAGCCGTCGAAGTCGCCACGGCGGTCATCATGGGCGCTCCGGCGCTGGTCAAGGAGGGTGTGTCGTGGCGTGAAGTGCGGCTCAGGGCCCTGCATTCGTCGCCCGTCTCCCTGCCGCCGCGAGGCTCGCGAGGGGCGTTCGAGACGGATTGACCGCGGGACCGGCTCAAGCAGGCCGCGGGCTGAGCAGCCGCTCGCACAACGACTCGATGTCGTCGTCCCGCTCGGCGATGAGCCTCTCGGCCTCCTTCCGGAGACGCTTCAGATTCTGAGCGCCGGCATCGTCGAGGCCGTCGTTGGCTCGCCGCAGCTCGACCTGCAGCCGCAGATAGTCCCCTCCGGGCAGCAGCTTTGAGAGCTGGAAGTCCACTGTGTCCGCCACGCCGTCGAAGACGACGTCGATCAAGGGCCGAGCCCACTCGAGCTGCCCCCACGAGCGGGCCTTCCGGTAGTCGACGGGTCGCGTGACCTTCCCGGTTCCGAGGGAGGCGATCAGCTCGATGCGGGTCGGATCCGGAACGTCGGCGTACGCGCACATCGCCGGGTTGATCGCGAAGACGCCGCCGTCGACGAGCGGGTAGCGGCGCGCACCGGCAGCATCGGAGATCTCGATGGGCTCGAAGTACGTCGGCGCGGCCGAAGTCGCTCGGGCGACGTCCACCATCGAGAAGTCGTGAGCCGCGTCGCTCACCGCCCGCCCGGAGCGGAAGAAGAAGGCTGCCCGCCGTTCGAGGTCGTACGCGGCCACGAGGATGGGCGTCACCGCGTCGCGCAGACGCGTGTCCTTCAGGTAGGTCGTGAGCGCGCGGTTGAGGCCGTCGTCCTCGTAGCGCTCATCGACCAGGCCCTCGAGGGAGACGATCCGCTTCAACAGTGACCGCGAGAAGATGTGAGGGCCCTCCTCCTCGTAGAAACCGGAGAGCTCGGCCGCCGTGTAGCGAGGTGAGCCGGCGCCGCGCGGCCCCGGCGCCGTCAACGCGCAGGCGAGGATGCCACCTGTCGACGTCCCTGCGATCAGGTCGAACAACTCGGCGATGCGCTTGTCGGTCCGGCGCTCGATCTCGGCGAGCACCACCGCGGGGATCAGGCCCCGGATGCCTCCGCCGTCGATGGAGAGGATGCGCATGGGCGGCCGCAGCGTACCGCCGACCGCCGCACTCGAACCCGTCAGACCTCGACGGCTTCCTCGCGTGACTCCTCGTAGGCCTCGTCGCCGTCGTCGAAGAGGATCTGCTCACCTTCCACTCGCGAGCCCCGCCGGCGGCGCGGATCATGGATGAGCGCGTCGCCCGACTTCTCGCGTGAGATCAGCCGCCCGGACTTCATGCCGAAGTAGATGGCCTGGGGGTGGTGGGTGATGATGGCGAGGGTCGACTGCTCGGGCTCGACCGCATAGCCGCCGGTCAGGGTCATCCCGATGGCGGGGGCGTCGAGGAGCCGGTAGACCTTCTCGTGCTCGGATTGCTCGGGCACCGCGGGATAGCCCCAGGAGTAGCGCCGGCCCTGGTCGGGACCCACTCCGAGCTCGCGGCGGACCTCGGCATGGAGCCACTCAGCCATCCCCTCGGCGACCTGGACGCCGAGCCCGTGGGTGAAGAGCTGCTCTGCGAACTCGCCGTCGCGCTCGAGCTGGGCCATCACGTCGGTGACCTCCGAGCCCGCGGTCACGACCTGGAGCGCCACCACGTCGCGCTCGCCGGTTTCGAGTGGGCGGTAGAAGTCCGCGAGGCAGAGCCGGTCGTGACCCGGCTGGCGCGCGAAGACGAAGCGCTCGAGCTCGCGATCGCTGTCCTCGGGATCGAAGACGATGAGTTCGTTGCCCACCGAGTTGCACGGGAAGTAGCCGAGCACCGCGCGGGGACGCAGGTAGTCCTGTTCGCGCCACATGCGCGCCAGGCGCGGGCGGAAGTCGTCGTCGAGCAGCCTGCGCCATTCCTCGC
>JACCYI010000339.1 GCA_013696535.1 Solirubrobacterales bacterium | reverse complement strand
GCTCAGTGCCGCCGCGGCGGCGTCGAGCTGTCCGAGCTCGGCGACGTTATCTCGGGCGGCCAGCTGCACCTTGTGGAACATGGAGTTCCGGATCATGACCCGGAAGGCGCGCTCGTTGGCGGTGATCGGGCGCGGCGGGGTGATTGCCTTTCCCGCCGCCACGGCGGCCGCCGCCCGGGCGACCGAGTCTGGATCGGTCAGCGCCTCCCACTCGTCAAGCAGGCTCGAATCGATCTGGCGGACCGTCTCTGAGAGCCATTCGATGAGGTCGTCGAGCTCGTCGGTCTTGACCCGCTCGGGCACCGTCTGGCGAAGCGCGCGGTAGGTGTCGCTGAGGTAGCGCAGAAGCAGCCCCTCCGAGCGCGCGACACCGTAGAACGCCACGAACTCGGTGAACGTCCGGCCCGACTCGTACATGTCGCGCACGACCGACTTGGGGGAGAGGTCGGATTCGAGCACCCACGGGTGGGTCTCGCGGTACAGGCGCAGCGCCTGTTCGAGCGGCTCCGCCAGCGGCATCGGGTAGGTGACCTGCTCGAGCAGCTCTATGCGCTCCTCGTACTCCATGCCCTGGGCCTTCATCTCGGCTACGGCCTCGCCGCGCTCCTTGTTCGCCTGCGCCATCAGGATCGGGAACGGATCATCCAGAATCGACTCGACGACCGAGAGCACGGTCAGCGCGTGATTCTCGGACTCGGGGTCGATGAGGTCGAACGCCACGAGCGCGAACGACGCAAGCGGTTGGTTGAGCGCGAAATCGGCCTGAAGGGCCGGGGCCAGCTGGAGGGTCCGGCCGTATCGATCAGGCTCGGACAGCCGCTCGAGCACGCCGGAGACGAGCAGTTCCTCGCTCAGTGCAAGGGCCTGCTCGGACAGGCGTCCTCGCCCGCGCTCGTCCTCGTGATTGTCCTCCATCAGCGCGCGCATCGCCGCGACCGGATCCGCGGGCTGGTTGATGACGTTGAGGATCATCGCGTAGTTGACGCGCATCCGCGAGACGAGCGCTTCGGGAGTCGCATCGCGCAAGCGCGCGAACGTCTCCTCGTTCCAGCTGACCACGCCGTCCGCCGGCTTGGAGCGCTGGATCTTGCGCAGCTTCTTCGGGTCGTCGCCGGCCTTCTCCACAGCGCGAGCGTTGTCGATCATGTGCTCAGGGGCCTGCACCACCACGTAGCCGGACGTGTCGAACCCGGGCCGCCCCGCGCGGCCGGCGATCTGGTGGAACTCGCGCGCCTTGAGCAGCCGGTGGCGCGAGCCGTCGTACTTCGCCAGGCCGGTGAACACCACGGTACGGATCGGGACGTTGATGCCGACGCCGAGCGTGTCGGTCCCGCAGACCACCTTCAGTAGCCCGGTCTGAGCCAGCTGCTCGACGAGGCGCCGGTATCGCGGCAGCATTCCGGCGTGGTGGACGCCGATGCCGTTGCGCACCAGCTTCGAGAGCGTCCGGCCGAAACCGGCGGTGAAGCGGAATGCGCCGATCGCGTCGGCGATCGCGACCCGCTCCTCCTTGGTGCAGAGCTTCGCCGACAACAGCGACTGAGCCCGCTCGAGCGCTGAGGCCTGGGTGAAGTGCACGACGTAGATCGGCGCCTGGTCGGTTCGAACGAGCTCCTCGAGCTGCTCGTGCAGCGGCTTCAACGACCATGAGAACAGAAGCGGCACCGGCCGCTCGGCGGTATCGATCAACGCCGTGTCGCGGCCGGTCCGTCGCGTCAAGTCGTCTTGAAGCGCGGCGACGTCTCCAAGCGTGGCCGACATCAGCAGGAACTGGGCGTGCGGCAGCGAGAGCAGCGGAACCTGCCACGCCCAGCCGCGTTGCGGGTCGGCGTAATAGTGGAACTCGTCCATCACGACCTGGCCGACGTCCGCGTCCGCGCCCTCCCGCAGCGCGATGTTGGCCAGGACCTCGGCGGTACAGCAGATGATCGGGGCGCTCGAGTTGACCGACGCGTCGCCCGTCAGCATGCCCACGTTGACGGCGCCGAAGATCTCGCACAGCGCAAAGAACTTCTCCGAGACCAGCGCCTTGATGGGAGCGGTGTAGAACGTGACCCGATCGTCCGCGAGCGCCGCGAAGTGCGCCGCGATCGCGACGAGTGACTTTCCAGAGCCGGTCGGGGTGGCGAGGATCGCGTTGCTGCCGCTGAACAGCTCGATCGCCGCTTCCTCTTGATGGGGATAGAGGCTCAGGCCCTGCTGCTCCACCCACCCGGTGAACGCCTCATACACCGAATCGGCGCTGGGCCGGCTCGGGACGACATCGATCAATCTCATGGGTCGTCGGCGACCACGGGCGACGAACCCCCGAGCATCGATCTTCCGCCGGTGTTCGTGAGACTGGCGCGGCGGCCCCTGCTCGGCACGCGTTTCGCTCGTCGTCCTTTCATCGGCGGAAGTATGCCGAGCGTCAGCGGCGGCCAGGAACCGTCAGGCGGTGAGCACGACCTTGCCGAATGCGGTGCGCGATCCGGCGAGTTCCATAGCGGCGGCGGCTCGGTTGAGAGGGAGGCGGGCGGCGACCTGCGCGGTGAGCACGCCGTTGGCTAGCAGGTCGAAGACCCGGGTGAGGTCGTCGTGCAGGCGTTGCCGGAACTGAGCGGGGCGCACGCGGAGTCCGCCCCAGACGTTGTAGAAGGTGGCCTTGTGGCCGTTGGGCGTCAGGTTCCATCGGGTGAGGCGGGCCATGTGCTTCCCGAAGGCCGCGTAGAGCGAGCCGGTGTCTCCCATGGAAGCGATGGCGTAGGAGACGAGCGTTCCCTTGGGGGCGAGCATCGCGTAGGAGCTCTGGAGCGTCGGTCCGCCGACGTGGTCGAAGACGTTGGGCGCGAGCTCACGCACGCGGGCGGCGAGGTCGGAGTCGTTGTAGTCGATGGGTTCGGCGCCGAGCTCTCGCAGGGCGGCGTGGTGGCGTGGGGAGGCGGTGCCGATGACCCGGACGCCGGCGGGGCGGGCGAGCTGGACCAGGGTGGTGCCCACTCCGCCGTTGGCGCCGTGGACGACGATGGTCTGCCCGGACTGGATGGCGGCCTTGCGGTGCAGCATCTGCCACGCGGTCAGGCCGTTGACCACGAGTGTTTCCGCCTCGGCCGGGTCGACCCCGCGAGGGACGGGTACGAGGTCGGCGGCGGGGACCAGGGCGTGGCCGGCCCAGCCGCCGGTCTTGGTCAGGGCCGCCACGCGGGTGCCGATCTGTCCGGGGTCGACGCCCGCGCCGATCGAGGCGACGGTGCCGACCAGGTCGTAGCCGGGGACGAACGGAAACTTGGGCTGGCCGGGGTAGCGGTTGCGCCGCATCGACTGCTCGGCGAACGACACGCCGCTGGCCTCGACTCGCACCATCGCCTCACCGGTCGCAGGCGGCGCAAGGGTGCGCCGGCGAAGCTGCAGACCGGAGGGCTCCACGACTCTCGGGAGCACGACCTCGGTGGCGATGACCGCCGGGGCCGCGGCGGGGCCGGTGCGCGTATGGAGCCCGATGACCTGTTGCTGGCTCTCACAGCCTGGACACGGATGCACGGCATCATCAGCTTGGAGATCGAAGGTGTGTTCGAACAGGTCGGTGTCGACCCCGCCCGCCTCTACACATCGGAGATCGACCATCTCATGTACCGCCGGGCCGGCCATCGCGCCGGCGACAGCTGACACCCGACGAGGAGCGGCGAGTTTGCCGCTCAGCCTGCCGGGGGATCCTGACCGGCTATGCACAGGGTCGTCATGCCGGGTGTCGCTGCAGTGTTCTTTCCGCGCGCGCTGGTCAACGCCTACGTCGTGGACGCCGACGTCCTCACGCTGGTCGACACGGGGACTCCCGGTGGCGCGGCGGCGATCCTGGCTGCGATCCGCGCCGTTGGCCGCGAGCCTTCGGACGTAGGGCGGATCCTTCTCACGCATCGCCACGCCGACCATGCGTCAAACGCCGCTGAGCTCGCGCGCGCGACCGGCGCGTCGGTGCACGTGGCGCCGCTCGAGGCACCGTTCGTGCGTGACGGCCTCGAGCAGCCGCGACCGTCCCCCGCCACGCCGATGGGTCGCGTGCTCGTGCCCTACGTCAAGATCGCGCTGCCGTGGGCGCTGTCGCCGATGCCCGTCGAGGAGGGGCTCGTCGACGGCGAGGCGGTCGGTCCATTTCGCGTCATCGCGACCGCGGGCCACACCGCCGGACACGTGTCGTTGCTGTGGGAGGAGCGCGGCCTGCTGTTCGCTGGTGACGCCGCCGCCAACCTCACCGGCGTCGGGCCCCATCCCGCCGCCGATGACCCGGCGCAGGCTCGCGACAGCTTTAGCCGGCTCGCCGAGCGCGAGTTCCAGAGCGCGGTCTTCGGCCACGGGCGGACCGTGCGCTCGAGCGCCGCGGCCGCGTTCCACGCCGCCGCCGGCTGAGCAACACGGCACGCAGCTTCATCGCTTCGGAGGCAGCGAGCGTGCGTACACGACTCCGCGCTTCACCCAAGGCTCGAGCTGGCGCTTGGTACGCAGGCCCTCGGGGTCCACTCTCACCCAGCCCTGCAGTGCACGGCCGCGCATCTCAAACGGCCGAGCCTGCGGCTTGGCCAGAAGAGTGCCGGTGTCCTCGGGGTCGACGCGCACCATCAGACCACCCTGCCCGCTGGCCGCGACCGCCAGGTGGCCGCGCACGAGGAACGCCAGGCCTCCGAACATCCGCTTCTCGTCGACCTCCGGGTCCCCGGCGGTCAACTCACGGATGCGATTGGCGAGAAGCTCGTCGTAGGCCATGCACAGCATCATCGTCCACTATTGCGCCGACGTGGCGAAGGCCGTACGGTCCCAGCCGGCGGCTTGCGCTCCGGCTTGGTACGCGCTCTCGTAGAAGGCCAGAAGGGCGGCGTGCGGGTCGGCGGCCGAGCGCACGTCGTCGTAGGAGAGGAGGGCCTGCGAACCGGCACCGGTGTCCTGCCACTCGGCCTGAGCAGGTTCGAGCGGCTGGTCGCGAAGCGCCTCGGAAGGTTCGGGCGCGGTGTAGGAGTAGAAGGCCGGGTACGACGTCGTCCGTGCGTCACCGGGCCAGAAGCCGAACGCGATGACCTCGTGGGAGTAGGCCTCGGCGCTGACGCGATCGACGTCTCCGGTTGGCACCGACTTCCCGTTGTAGCGCGCGTGGGCAAGGTCGAAGCTGTGCCAGAAGAGGTGCACGGGGCTTGCCTTGCCATCAAAGCGTCCTTGGAAGTCGAAGAGGACTCGCTGTGCAGCCGTGAGGACGCGCCAGTAGCGGTTGACGGCGTCGGGGTCATAGCTGTCGTTGTCACGGTCGGCGTGAAAGGGCGGGCTGTCGCCGAGACGAACGGCTGCGGGTGGATGTCCACGTCGACTTGAAGGCTGTGCAGCGCCGCGAACAGGTCGGCGTAGAAGTCCGCGCAGGCGGTGCGGGTGGTCAGGTCGACGCTCGCCCTTCGTCCATCGCTTGAGAAGACCTCGACGCGGTGGTCGAGCAGATCAAAGGCGATCTCAACGTCGCGCCCGTCGCAGGGCATCGGGCCGGTCGACAGCCCGCGCACGGTCGGGTACAGCGTCACGTGCCACCAGTGGTTGCGAAACGGCACGAGCGCCATCCGTATCTTGCCGACGATCTGGCAGTAGCGGTGAAACGTCTGCTTGGTCGGCTCCCATTCCTCGTAGGGCAGCGGGGGCCAGGCGTCGGAAGTGGTCATGAGGCGCTGCATACCCGAGAGGCAGCGGTGAGACCGATGAGTCCGAGGCTTTGGTTCCGTCTACAGGTGAGGACGAGCTCGCGGTACCGGCCGACGCCTAGGTTGGCTGCCCTCTGGGGCTCTGCGCGTCCATCCCCTCCAACAGAAGGAAGTCTGATGTCTATCGACCATGTCCTCGCCGTCGTGCCGGTCGCCGACTTTGACGCTGCGCACGCTTGGTATGAGCGTCTGTTCGGCCGTCCCGCCGACAACCTGCCGATGGAGGGTCAGCTCGTCGAATGGCAGGTGACCGACAGCGGATGGGTTCAAGTCACACGCGACGCCGATCGTGCCGGCTCGGCCCTGTTGAACTTCGCGGTCGACGACATCGATCAGCATGTCGCCGAAGTCTTGGACAGGGGGCTGCCTGCAGGCACCATCGAGACGGTCAACAAGGGCGTGCAGCTATCCGCCATCCGCGATCCCGACGGCAACACGATCACCTTCATCGGGAACTTCCGCATTCAGTACTGATCGAGCGAGCCACGCTCGACACGACGCGATGCCTCTACCGACCGGGACCAGCGGGTCAGGAGGCCGATCGCCAGCCGTGTCGTGGGCTGCCTGAGGACTGTCGACACTCCATTGGGTGGGGGCTAGAGTCGAGCGTCTGGGCGTCTTCGCGCGAAGCGAGCAGAAGTTCGTGCCCAATGCGCGACCCGGGTGAAAGTCGTCGGGACGTAGAGGTCACACCGAGAGGAGAGGGATGTCACAGAACGCCGCCACGACCAGCGGAGAAGCGGCTCGTTCAGGTCGCAAGGTGCTCCAACCACCGCTGCACCACGTCAACCTCAAGACCACCAGGCTTCAGGGGCTCATCGACTGGTACGGCACGGTCGCCGGTCTGACGGTCACGCATCAGTACGAAGGCGGAGCGTGGCTCACCAACGACACTGCGAACCACCGGCTTGCGCTCTTGAGCGTCCCTGGACTCGAAGACGACCCGGACAAGATCAAGCACACGGGTATTCATCACACCGCCTTCGAGTTCGAGTCGATGGAGGAGCTGCTGGACACCTACGAGCGGTTGCGGGACGAGGGCATCGTGCCGCATGGCTGCCTTGACCACGGAATGACGACGTCCTTCTATTACGCAGATCCGGACGGCAACAGCGTGGAGATGCAGAGCGACGACTTCGGGGATTGGAGCAAGTCCACGGCGTTCATGCAGTCGGCCCCTGAGTTCGCCGCCGATCCGATCGGCAGGCATGTCGATCCGGAACAACTCTTGGGCGCGCGCCGGGAAGGGGCGTCCGCCGAGGAGATCCACCGTCGCGCGTACTCCGGCGAGTTCGAGCCTGTCGAGCCGCTGGACCTCCGACTCCCGTGACGCACCCGCAAGCCGAAGGAGGAAGCGAGGCTCAGGAGACCGACTACGACGTCGTGATCGTGGGTTACGGTCCGACTGGGGAGATGTTGGCCATCCTCCTCGGGCAGCTCGGCTACCGGGTCGGAGTCTTCGAGCGCTGGCCCGAGGTGTACGCGCTTCCGCGTGCCGTGCACTTCGACGACGAGATCGGGCGTATCCTTCAGGCGGCGGGACTCCGTGAGGAAGTGCTCGAGATCACGGATCCCGTCCTTGATCTCTACGAGTGGCGCAACAGGGACGGCGAGGCTCTGTTGAGGATCGACTGGTCTCGTCCGGGCACCCGGGGGTGGCCGTCGGCGAACTTCTTCTCCCAGCCCGAGCTGCAGCGGGTGCTCGACCGGCGAGCCAAGTCTCTCGCGACGGTCGAGGTCCGTGAGGGATGGGAAGTTGGGCGGATCGAGGACCGCGGCGATCACGTGCACGTGGAGGTCCAGCGCGGCGACTCAGGGCAAGCGGGCGAGTGGATCGCGGAGGACGACGTACGGTGGGTCACCGCCAGATACCTCATCGGAGCCGACGGTGCCAACAGTGCGGTCCGGGAGATCATCGGGAGTGAGTGGCACGATTTGGGTTTCGTGCCCGTTCGATTGGCTGATCCTCGATCTGATCCCGCACGATCAGGAGCGGGTCTGGAGCCCGATGAACTGGCAGTTGTGCGATCCGACCCGGCCGACCACGATCGTGTCGGGCGGACCGGGCCGGCGTCGCTGGGAGTTCATGCGTCTGCCGGGTGAGCACATCGACGACCTCAATACGGCCGCGACGGCGTGGCGGCTGCTGGAGCCGTGGGGCATGACTCCGGATACCGCGAAGCTCGAGCGGCACGTCGTCTACCGGTTCATGGCCCGTTACGCCGAGTCGTGGCGCGAAGGCCGCGTGCTGCTCGCCGGGGATTCCGCTCATCTCATGCCGCCGTTCGCAGGTCAGGGGATGTGCAACGGTCTTCGCGACGCCGCCAACTTGGCCTGGAAGCTGGACCTCGTCCTGGCCGGCAAGGTTTCAGTCGACTTGCTGGACACCTACCAGCAGGAGCGCCTTGACCATGTGCGTCAGTGGATCGACTTCTCGGCTGCCCTGGGCGAGGTGATCTGCGTGCTCGACCCGGAGCAGGCCGCGGCACGCGACGCTCGGATGCTCGAAGGCGAGGCCGACCCGGCGCGTGTCCTTCCCGCCGCACCTCCGCTGCGCCTGGGCGCAGGTCTGATGGTCGACGCGGATGCGGTCGCGGGTACCTCGTTTCTTCAGGGGATGGTCGACCGGGGCGGACAGCGCGCCCTGTTCGATGACGTGTTCGGCGTCGGCTTCGTGCTCATCGGCGCACGCGAGGATCCGGCGGCTGGCCTCGAGGACGGCCACCAAGCGTTCCTCGATGAGATCGGTGCACAGGTCGTCTGGGTGTCTGACGATCAGACGCCGCCACGCGGACGCTCTTTTAAGGACCTGGAAGGCGTCTACAAGACCTGGTTCGAGGTGACTGGCTGCGAGGTCGTCCTCGTGCGACCCGACGGCTACATCTACGGGACCGCGGCGACCGGGCAGGACATTGCGGCCCTGGTCGATGGGTTGCGGCGGGCGTTGAAGCCGGCGGGAGAGCCCGCTGCCGGAACGGTGTCATGGTCATGAGACCGTCACGGGTGAGGGGCCGAGTAATCCATCGAAGGGAAACAGCGCAATAAGGCTTGTCAGCGTCAGTGAGAACGGCTCGCTCAAGCCGGGAATCGAGGTCGGCGACGACATCGCCGACGTGTTGAAGGTGGCCGAGGCGGCCGGGTGGGACGATCAGAGCCGCGCCGGCTTGACCACGGGTCGCGCGGTTGTCGCGCTCGGAGCGCAGCGGTTGATGGAGCTCGGAGAGGCTGCCGAGCACCATGCAGAAGATCTGCGCCGTGACGGCGGTCTGTGGCCCCGGGCTGATGTCACGCTCGGTCCGCCGGTGCCCGATCCCGGGAAGATCGTCTGCCTCGGACTCAACTACAAAGACCACGCTGCAGAGGCCGGCCTGACCGCGCCGGCCGCGCCGATGTTCTTCGCGAAGTGGGCCAACTCGCTTGCGGGTCCGACGGACGACATCGTTCCTCCCGCTCATGCCTCCGAGCACGTCGATTACGAGGCGGAGCTGGCGGTGGTCATCGGCAAGCGAGCACGGAACATCGACGAAGCCGACGCGCTGGACCGCGTGGCCGGTGCGATGGCGTTCAACGATGTGAGCGCTCGTGATCTTCAGATGGCCAACACGCTCTGGACCGGAGGCAAGGCCATCGACACCTTCGGTCCGTGCGGCCCGGCGCTCGTGCTCGGTGAGGCCCTCGGTGACTTGCAGGCCCTGGCGGTCAAGACGCGGGTGAACGGCGAGGTCGTGCAGGACGGCAACACGGAATCGATGATCTTCGGCGTCGCCAAGACGATCGCGTTCCTTTCCGGAATCATGACCCTCGAGCCCGGCGACATCCGCGACCGGCACGCCCGCCGGCGTCGGCAACTCCCGTGACCCCAAGCTCTTTCTTCACTCCGGTGACGTCGTCGAAGTGGAGATCGAGAACATCGGTTCCCTCCGCAACCGGGTCGGCGACCCTGCCTGACGCGTTGACCGTTCTCGTAGACGGGGTTCCTCTCTCCCCTCGAATTCGGACGATCCGGGACGTAGCGGCCGGTGATCGGAAGTGAAGGCCGCTGTCCTGCACGCCCATGGCGCGACGCCGCGTGTCGGCGATTTCGTCGACCCGGACCCTGGGGCCGAGCAGGCCGTGCTCACGGTCCTCGCTGCCGGCGTGAACCACGTCGACGTATTGAAGGCGTCCGGGACGTTCTACACGGGCAAGCCGTCGCTTCCCTCGGTGGTGGGAAGCGACGGGATCGGCAAGCTCGAGGACGGTCGACGCGTCTACTTCGACAGCACTGTGGCGCCCTTCGGCGCGATCGCGGAGTAGACGCTCGTCTCTCGTGGTGCCCTGCTTGACGTCGCGGACGGCGCTGACGATGCAGTCGCCGCCGCCCTTGGGAACGGCGGCCTGGCCGCATGGCTCTCGTTGTCGTGGCGGGCTGAGCTCTCACCGGGCGAGACGGTGCTCGTCCTCGGCGCGACGGGGACCGTTGGCGCGATCGCCGTCCAGGCCGCAAAGCTGCTCGGCGCAGGACGCGTCGTGGCAGCTGGACGTAGCGGCCCGCGGCTCGACCGCGCCCGCGACCTCGGTGCAGATGAGATCGTCGATCTGACCGCGACCGATGACCTCACCGCGGCGTTCCGCACGGCGACGGGAGGCGGCGTCGACATCGTCATCGACCTGCTCTGGGGCGAGCCGGCCGTCGCGGCGATGGGCGCCGCGTCCCACCTGGCGCGCCACGTGCAGATCGGGCAAATGGCCGGGGCTGCGGTCAGCTTGGCGGCTCCCGTGCTCCGCTCGGCGCCGCTTGCAGTCATGGGGTACGCGAACTTCCACGTCCCGATCGGGACGCGCCGCGAGGCCTACCTCCAGATCACGGATTTGAGCGCTCGAGGTGAACTGACGGTCGATCTCGAGCGCTTCGGGCTCGACGAGGCTACGACGGTGTGGGAACGCCAGATCAGCGGGCCCGGTGCGAAACTCGTGATCGTCCCGTGAGTCGGCGCTGCGCATGGCGCGCCGTACGAGAGGACTCCGTACATCCGTCCGTCCGTCCGCCCGAACGTGACGGCGTCGGGCGGACGAGCTAGGAGAGGGACACCGTGCGGTCGAGCTTGACCGCGTCGAGCAGGCGACGATCGTGGGTGACGAGCAGCACCGTGCCGTCGAATGCCCCGAGCGCCTCTTCGAGCTGCTCGATGGCCGGAAGGTCGAGGTGGTTGGTCGGCTCGTCGAGGACGAGGAAGTTGACCCGGACGGCCATGAGGGCGGCGAGCGTTGCGCGGGTGCGTTCGCCGGGCGAGAGCGAGGCGGTAGGGCGAGCGACGTGGTCGTCGCCCAGGCCGAACTTCGCGAGGAGGGCTCTGGCCGCCTGGGCGGAGAGCTCTGTCCGGTCGAGAAAGGCCGTGAGGAGCGTGTCCTGTGAAGCGACACCGCCACGCCCCTGGTCGAGCTCGCCGACCCGTACGCCCGGCCCGAGGTAGCTCCGGCCTGCTTCCAGCGGAAGGCGTCCGAGCAGGGCCTGCACGAGCGTGGTCTTGCCCGCGCCGTTCGGTCCCGCCAGCGCCACTCGCTCGCCCGACCCCAGCTCGAAGTCGAGCGGACCGAGCACGAAGTCTCCGCGCCGGATCAAGGCCCCTTCAAGACGGGCGACGACGGCTCCCGCCCGCTCGGCGCCGCCGAAGCGCAGCTCGAGCTTCCAGCGGCGCCATGGCTTCTCCGCCGGCTCGAGACGCTCGAGGGCCTTCTCGGTCGCGCGGACCTTGCCGGCCTGCTTCTCCGAGCGTTCGGCTCGCGCGGCCTTGAGATTGCGGTCAGGCTCGGTCTTACGCCGGGCGTTGCGCACGCCGGTCTCCATCCACCCCCGCTGACGCCGGGCGCGATCCTCCAGCCGGCCGCGGTCGGCCTGATAGGCCTCGTAGTCTGTCTGGGCGTGACGGGTGGCGGTGGCGCGCAGAGCCTGGTACCCGGCCCATCCGCCCCCGTACTGCGCGGTGCGGTGGGTGATCTCGTCGAGCTCGAGCACGCGCGTGACCGTCGCTTCGAGGCAGGCGCGGTCGTGGGAGACGATCACCGCACCGCCCGGCCGTTCGCGGATGAAGCGCTCGAGGCGGTCCAGGCCGTCGAAGTCGAGGTCGTTCGTCGGCTCGTCGAGGAGCAGGAAGGAGAAGCGGGAGAGCAGGATCGCGGCGAGCGAGGCGCGGGCTGCCTGGCCGCCGGAGAGCATGGACATGTCGACCCGCAAGGCCCGCGGATCGAGCCCGAGGTCACGGCATGTCGCCTGCGCGCGCGGCTCGAGGTCCGCGCTGCCCAGCTCGAGCCAGTTCTCCAGTGCGGCGGCGTAGGCGTCGTCGGCACCTATCTGCCCGCTCCCCAGGGCCTCGGTCGCCGTATCGAGTCGTGCCGACGCGTCAGCGACGCCCGTGCGCCGCGCGAGGAAGTCGAGCAGCGGCTCGCCGGGCCGGCGGTCGGGCTCTTGCGGTAGATAGCCCGCGGTCGCGCCGCTCAAGCGCACTTCTCCCGCGTCGGGCGCCTCGACGCCCGCGAGGATACGCAGCAGCGTCGACTTACCCGCGCCGTTCGAGCCGACGACTCCGAGCACGTCGCCGGGAGCGACCACCACGGAGACTTCCTGAAGCACGACGCTGGCCCCGTGCGCCTTGACGACCGCATGAGCAGAAAGGACACCTGAGCTCGGCACCACTTGAGCCTAGATGGACGCTTCCGTGGACTGCCTCGGTGAGCAGATCGGCGCCGGCGGAGATCAGCGCTGCGGGCTTCTGTCGTGGCAAGATGTCGTGCCATGTCGGCAACCGATCGCAGCGGGAGTTCGCGCGACGACGTCCAGGCACGGGTCAGTGGGCGTCTGCGGTCATTGCGGACCGAGCGCGGGCTGACGCTCGCGGACGTCGCGGCCGCGGCGGGGATGGACGCTTCGACGCTGAGCCGTCTGGAATCAGGGACGCGCCGGTTGACATTTGACCATCTCCCGACGCTCGCCCGCGCACTCGGCGTTCGTGCCGACGACCTGCTCGGCGCACCGCCGGTACAGGATCCGCGCGTGCGCTCAGCCGCCAGGACCCGCGATGGCACGACGTTCTGGCCGCTCAACCAGCATCCCGACGGGTCCGGCCAGCACGCCTTCAGGATCCGTCTGCCGGCCGACCGTCTGGAGCCGGTGCCCCGCACCCACGAGGGGCGGGAATGGGTCTGCGATGACCCGCCGGTGTGAACACCGACCGCTGAGCCTCTTCCGGTTGCGTGCCGTTTTGGCAAGGCAACTTGCCACATGCGACGCGAACGCTCATCATCGGCGAGATGAGTGAGACGACAGAGGGCTACGACGTAGCAGTGATCGGCGGCGGAGCGGCCGGGCTGAGCGGTGCGATGACGCTGGCACGGGCCCGGCGCTCGGTGTTGGTGATCGACGGCGGTGAGCCGCCCAACGCACCGGCTGCCGCCGTGCACGGGTTTCTGACCCGCGACGGGACGAGCCCGGCCGAGCTGCTCGAAGTGGGCCGGGGGAGGTACGCGGGTACGGCGCACAGATCCGAGCCGGACAGGTCGTCGCGGCTGTGCGCAGCGAAGATGGCTTAATTGTGACGCTCGACGACGGCAGCTCGGTCAGCGCCCGCCGGCTGTTGGTGGCCGCAGGGCTGGTCGACGAGCTGCCCGACGTCGCGGGGCTGCGGGAGCGTTGGGGCCGCGACGTGCTGCACTGCCGGCACGCCCGACCCATCCACCCCATGGAAACCCAAACTTCAGGAGAGACACGATGAGCGCATGGACCGCCGATCAGATCCCCGACCAGACGGGCCGCCTGGCGGTGGTCACAGGCGCGAACTCCGGTCTCGGCGAGATCACCGCGAGGGAGCTCGCGCGCAAGGGCGCCCGCGTCGTGCTCGCCGTCCGGACCACCACCAAGGGTGAGAGGGCAGCACAGGAGATCCTCGACGCGGTCCCCGGCGCCCGGGTCGAGGTTCGGGGGCTCGACTTGTCGTCGCTCGAGTCGATCCGCTCTTTCGCGGCCGAGCTCGCCGCCGGGGCACCGGCGCTCGATTTGCTGGTCAACAACGCGGGGATCATGCAGACCCCGGCCCGCCGGACCACCGAGGGGTACGAGCTGCAGTTCGGGACCAACCACCTCGGGCACTTCGCGCTGACCGGCCTGTTGCTCGAGGCGCTCGAAAGGGCCTCCGCCCCGCGGGTGGTGACCGTCAGCTCGACCGAGCACAAAGGGGGCCACATCCACTTCGATGACCTGCAGCTCGAGCGGGACTACGCACCACGCAAGGCCTACCAGCAGTCCAAGATGGCCAATACGGTCTTCGGTATCGAGCTCGACCGGCGCCTGCGCGCCGCCGGCTCTCCGGTCCTCAGCGTCCTCGCGCATCCGGGCTACTCGGCGACGAACCTGCAGTCCAGCGGGCCGACCGGCATCGCCGTCCCGGCGATGAAGATCGCCAACGCCCTCTTCGCGCAGAAGGCCGAGCGCGGCGCTCTGCCGCAGCTCTATGCCGCGACTGCACCCGACGTGCAGGGCGGGCAGTTCTTCGGGCCGTCCGGCTTCCAGGAGATGCGCGGCGACCCGACCGAAGTCCAGGCGGTACCGGAGGCACGCGATCCCGAGATCGGTCGCCGGCTGTGGACGGTGTCGGAGG
>JACCYI010000310.1 GCA_013696535.1 Solirubrobacterales bacterium | reverse complement strand
CTCCTGGACGGCGGAGCACCCCTTCTCGCGGAAGTGGTAGCCCGAGATGGACACCGTGTTCCAGCGGGGGATGGTCTCGCGGCAGTAGGCGAACAGGTCCGTGGTCAGCCGCATGGACGGCTCGGGCGGGTAGATGTAGTTCCCGCGGGCGATGTACTCCTTGAGGATGTCGTTCTGGGTCGTCCCCTGGAGCTTGGCCGGATCGACACCCTGCTCCTCCCCCACCAACTGATAGAGCAGCAGGAGGACGGCGGCGGGCGCGTTGATCGTCATCGACGTGGAGACCGTGTCGAGCGGGATGCCGTCGAAGGCGGTGCGCATGTCGTCGATGGAGTCGATCGCCACTCCGGTGCGGCCCACCTCGCCGAGGCACATCGGATCGTCGGAGTCCAGCCCGAGCTGGGTGGGAAGGTCGAAGGCCATGCTCAAGCCGGTCGACCCGTGCTCGAGCAGGTACTTGTAGCGCGCGTTGGACTCCTTGGCGGACGCGTAGCCCGCGTACTGGCGCATGGTCCACAGGCGCTTGCGGTACATCTCCGGGTGCACGCCACGGGTGTAGGGCGCCTCTCCCGGCTCACCGAGGCGCTCCGCGAGATCGTCGGAGAGATCGGCTTCGGTGTAGAGCGCCTTGACCTCGATCCCCGAGTCGGTGAAGCGTCGGGGATCGTCCGGGCCGACGATCGGGGCGACGGAGACGTCGCCGGTGTCTGCGTCCTCGAGGGCCATGGCCATGATGGTAAGGGGGCCAGCGCACACCGCCGCCGGACTACCATTCGCGGTGCCATGGCCACGACGACGCGACTCACCGCCACGGAGTTCCTCGAGTGGGGGGACAACGAGCGCCACGTCCAGCTCATCGATGGCGAGGTCGTGGTGAACCGCCCGATCATTCGCCATCAGACGCTGGTCGGCGCCCTCCACGGCGAGTTGCGTGCCTGGACGCTCGCCGAGCCCGGCCGGCGCGGGAAGGTCTCGCTCGAGGTGGACACGCGGCTCGACGAGCGCAATGTGTACAAGCCAGACGACACGGTGATGGTGGCCCACCGGTTGCGTCCGACGGCGGTCGGCTTCGACCTTGCACTCGAGCTCGGCCGCGGCGACACGCTGGCTTCGCCGCAGCTTCCCGGCTTCGCGCTCGACCTCACCGCCCTCTTCGACGAAGCTTGAGCGCGCTGCGCGACCTTCCCGCGGTCGATGCCCTCGCTGCGGAGGTCGACGCGCCGCGGCCGCTGGCAGTCGCCGCGGCCCGTGCGGTGCTCGCTCAGCGGCGCGACGAGCTTCTGGCGGGTCACGGCGAGGGTGCGGAGGACCTGGGCTCCCGCGCCCGGATCTGGGCGGCGCAGGCCGCGGCGCCGTCGCTGTGCCGGGTGCTCAACGCCACCGGCGTGCTGCTGCACACGAACCTCGGGCGGGCGCCGCTGGCGGCGAGCGCCCGCGCGGCGGTCGCGCGCGTGGCCGAGGGCTACGCGAACCTGGAATTCGATCTCGAGACGGGCGGTCGCGGCTCGCGCCACGCCCACGTCGAGGAACTGCTGGACGAGCTCACGGGCGCCGAGGCGGCCTTGGTGGTCAACAACTGCGCCGGTGCCACGCTCCTGGCGGCAGCGGCGATGGCCGGACCGGGCCGGGAGGTGATCGTCTCCCGGGGCCAGCTCGTGGAGATCGGAGGCGGGTTCCGGATCCCGGAGGTGATCGCGCAGGCGGGGGCGCGGCTCGTGGAGGTCGGGACGACCAACAAGACCCGCACGGTCGACTATGAGCGGGCCCTCGGTGACGCGACGGGCGCGATCCTCCGTGTCCATCCGTCGAACTTCCGCCAGCTCGGGTTCGTCGAGGAAGTCGAGATCGAGGCGCTGTGCGGGCTCGGCGTCCCGGTGATCGACGACGTCGGGTCGGGAGTGCTGGCCGAGGGGCTCTCGATGCTCGCCGAGGAGCCGGAGGTCCGTCGGTCGGTCGCCGCGGGTGCGGCGCTCGTGTGCTTCTCGGGCGACAAGCTGCTCGGCGGCCCGCAGGCGGGGCTGATGGTCGGGCGGGCCGATGCGGTGGCCGCCGCGCGCGCCCATCCACTCGCCCGGGCCCTGCGCCTCGACAAGCTCTCGCTTGCGGCGCTCGAAGCCACCCTGCGGCTCTACCGCGACCCCGAGCGGGCGCGCTCCGAGATCCCGGTCCTGGCGATGCTCGGCATGCCCGAATCGCAGCTCAGCGAGCGGGCGTGGGGGCTCGCCGCCGCCGTGGGTGGCGAGGTGGTGCCCGGCGTCGCGCGGGTCGGCGGAGGCGCCCTGCCGCTGCTCGAGCTTCCCGGGCCGGTGGTGGCGCTTGGCGCGCCGTCGCCCCAGGAG
>JACCYI010000285.1 GCA_013696535.1 Solirubrobacterales bacterium | reverse complement strand
ACTCGGTGTCGGCTTCGGTCCACTCGCCCGGCACGCAGTCGACGCCGAGAGATTTGACCTTGCCGGCGACGTAGAGCTCGCCGTCGTACATCGAGTCCCCGAGGCCGTGCCCGACGTCGCCGCAGATGATCTGGCGGCCGCGCTGCATCATGAAGGCCGTGTTGGACCCCGCCGAACCCAGGGTGATGATGGTGCCGCCCTTGCCGTCGATACCGGTGCGCGCGCCGACTTGGCCCTTGATCACCAGATCGCCGCCGCGGATCGCCGCACCCGTGAGCGAGCCGGCGTTGCCGTCGACGATGACCACGCCGGACATCATGTTCTCGCAGGCGGACCAGCCCACGCGGCCCTTGATGTGTATCTCGGGCCCGTCGATGATGCCGCAGGCGAAGTAGCCCAGGCTGCCTTCGAAATTGATCTTGCAGCGCTTGAGGATGCCGACCCCGAGCGAGTGCTTCGCGCCCGGGTTGTGAATCGTGACCTCGGTGATCCCCTCGTCATAGACGAGACGGCGCAGCTCGAGATTGATCTTGCGGGTCGTGAGGTCGGCGGCGTCGAACTCCGCGCGATCGCCGTCGATCGACGCGACGTTGGGGACGGTGCCGTCGATCTCGACGAGACCTCGCGGGTCGAATTGGACGCTGGCCTGACCGGCTACCGATGCCACACCATCACCTCGCTCTCATAGGGGTCGTAGGTCTCGATCTCGCCGTCGAGCACCGCCCGCAGCGCGATCTCCTCAGAAGCCATTGCGACGATCTCATCGGACTCGTAGAGGACGAGCGGCTTGGCGGCGAGGTCGTCCTTCGCCATGCCCAGCTCGTCCGCCGTGACGGCGATGTACGTGAAGACGCCGTCGAGCTCCTCGAGCGAGTCGCGCATCGACTGCTCGAGCGACGCGCCGTCGTTCATCTTCTCCGCAAGGTAGACCGCGATGATCTCCGAGTCGCACTCGGACTGAAAGCGCCGGCCGCGGCGCTCGAGGCGCCGCCGCCACTCGAAGTAGTTCGTCAGCTGGCCGTTGTGGACGACCGCCACGTCTGAGTACGGGTAGGCCCAGTATGGATGGGCGCCGGCGATGTCGACGTCTGACTCCGTCGCCATGCGGACGTGCCCGATCGCGTGGCTGCCCATGAACTCGCCGAGCTTGTAGCCCTTGGAGACCTTCTGGGCGTCACCGAGGTCCTTGACGATCTCGAGCGAGTGGCCGAGTGAGAGCACCTCGACGCCGCGCAGCGTCTCGAGCCGGTCGGTGAGCGTCTTGAGCTCTCCGTCGAAGTCGAACGTGACCGTCAGCGTGTACTCGGTGCTCTCGACCATCTCGTGCACCCGGACGCCCAGCTCCTGAAGGCGCAGCTCGACCTCCCGGCGGTTGCGCCGCAGATGCTCTGAGGCGTCGAAGTCTCCGTCAGGAGCGCCCTCGGCGAGCTTGAGGCGCATGTGGAAGAACTCAGACGTCGGCCCGAACAGCGCGTATCCCGCCGAATCCGGGCCGCGATGCTTCATGGACTGCAGCATCTGCGTCATGTCCTGGCCCACCGCGTGCGCCCCGTCGCGATAGATGATGCCTGCGATTCCGCACATAACCCTGGTCCCCGTGTCCTTGAAGTTCCGGGCTGCCCGCTAGGGCAGCACCTCGAGGTACTGGTTGAGCTCCCAGTCCGTGACGACGGCCAGGTAGCGCTCCCACTCATCACGCTTGTAGTGGTGAAAGACCTTGTAGAGCCGGCCGGGCATGGCGCTCTTGACGACCTCGTCCTTGGCCAGTTCATCGAGCGCCGCGCCGAGGTGATCGGGCACCCGCTCGATCTCCACGCCCTGCTGGAGCAGGTCGTAGGTGTTGCCGACCTGCGGCTCACCCGGGTCGATCTCCCGGCGCACGCCGTCAAGACCGGCCTTGAGCAGGGCCGCCTGCGTGAGGTACGGGTTGCACGAGGAGTCGACCCCGCGGTACTCGAAGCGCCCGCCGCCGGCCACGCGCACCGTGCACGTCCGGTTCTGCCAGCCCCAGTTGCGATAGATGGGTGCCCAGAAGCCCGTGTCCCACATGCGGCAGTAGGAGTTCACGGTCGGGTTGCCCACGCACATGAGCGCCTGGAAGTGCTCGAGCAGGCCGCCGAGGAAGTGGCGGCCCACCTGCGAAAGCGTGGCCGGGCCGTCCGGGTCATGAAAGACGTTGCTGCCGTCGTCGTCGACGAGCGAGAAGTGGTGGTGGTGCCCGTTGGCCGCCACTCCGGTGAACGGCTTGGGCATGAAGGTCGGCAGCAGCCCGTGCTTGCGGCCGACCGCCGAGCAGATCTGACGGTAGGTGGTGATGTTGTCCGCCGTGCGCACCGCCCGGTCGAAGCGGAAGTTGAGCTCGAGTTGCCCCGGCGCGTCCTCGTGGTCGCCGTAGCTCATGTCGAGGCCCAGCGCCTGGCCGTATTCCACGACGTCGAGCAGCACCGGGCGAAGCTCCTCGAACTGCTTGATGTGGTAGCAGAGGGGCTTGGTGACGCCCTCGAGCGGCCTGCCCTCCTCGGGCTTGCGCAGCCACATCATCTCGGGCTCGATCCCGCACAGGAAGGAGTAGCCGAGCTCTCGCTCGACCTCGTCGGCGATCACCTTCAGGTTCTGACGCGGATCGGCATCGAGCAACGCGCCGGTCTCCGTGTCGTAACAGTCGCAGTACACGCGCGCGACCCGTGGATCCCACGGGAGCACGGCGAAGGTGTCTAGGTCGGCGATCGCCGCGAGCTCGGACTCGTTGGGATCGAAGCCGATGTAGTCCCCGTAGCGGTCCGTCAGGAGGTCCGCGGTCGCGCCGTAGACGAGCTGATAGCCGCGCTCGGCAACCTGCGGAAAGAAGGCGGCCACGACGCCCTTGCCGTTGACGTGGCCCGAGACCGAGACCTGCTGGAAGTAGACGTACTTGATCCCTTCGCGCTCGATGCGCTGGGTCAGCTCCTCGATCTTCTCGCGGCGCCCGGGCGCCTTGCGGGCCTCGGCCAGGGTTGCCGGTGGCGGCGCGATGCGACTCGAGGCGATGACCGTCTCGATCGTCCCACCGAACTGCGCGGAGCGCCCGTTCGAGGCGCTCTGACCTGTCCCGCTCACCGCCGATTCCATGCTTTCTCCTCCGCTTTGGGAGACACCCGGCGAGGATCATAGCCGCGATTGAGCAAATATGTACATTGCCGTATCGGGCTAGCATCGACGGCGTGTGTGACGTCAGGAGAGCCCGTGGGACGCCGGGGACGCCGGCCCGCTGAGCGGGCGGAACGCGAGCGCCTCGGGCACGAACAACCGGGTGCCGTCCTTCGCGGCCCACCGGTCACCGTCTCCTGCGATTGCGGTGAGAAGCGTTCGGTCGCCTACGGCGAGACGTGGACCTGCGAGGCGTGCGGCCGGCGCTGGAACACCCGTCAGATCCCGGCGGAGCAGTACGCGGCCATCCGGCGGACCCAGCTGCGGTTCCGGGTACTTCCGATCGTGCTCGGGCTCGTCGTGGCGGCCGCCGCGCTGTTCTTCCTGCTGACCGGCAACGTGTTCAGCATGTTCTTCCTCCTGCCGATCTCACTCACCGCCTGGTTCACGTTCATCAGGCCCGCCCACCGGCGCCGCTATCGCAGGGCGATCGCGGAACTCCCGCGGTGGGAGCTCCATCCGGAGTGACCGACTCGCCGGTCATCGCTTGACGCCAGACTGAACAAACTGGTACATAGTTGCGAGGTCGTGGGTGCAGGGGGTCGGTGGAAGGCCGGCTCGTACTCCAATCGAGGGGAAACGACACATGGCGACTGCCCAGGTCGAGGAGCGCGAGCTCGTCAAGGCGATGTCCTGGTGGGACGGGTTCATGGTGGCCCTGGCCAACCCGGGGTTCCTCATCGCTGCGCTGGGTGCGTCGATCGGCGCGCTGGGAACCACCGGTGCGGTCGTGCTGTGGTTGATCTCGGTTCTCATCGGCGCGCTGCAGAACAACGTATACGCCGAGCTGGCGACCATGTTCCCGAACAAGACCGGTGGTATCGCGGTCTTCGCGCACGAGGCGTGGCGCAAATACCTGACGCTGGTCGGTCCGTTGGCGACGTTCGGCTACTGGTTCGCGTGGTCGAGCGTGCTGGCGATCAGCGGCCTGATCGTGGGAACGCTCGTGCAGGCGGAGTTCTTCTCCGGCGCGACGTGGGGCGGTACCGCGATCGGCTTCGACTTCAACTTCCCGATCATGGTCGCGATCATCGCGGTCCTCTTCGTCTGGTTCATCAACGCCCGCGGGATCCGCTCGACGGTGGGCTTCACGTACGCGACGGGTGCCGCGCTGATCATCCCTGCGTTCGCGCTGATGTTCCTGCCCTACATCACCGGCGACTTCTCGTCGGACAACCTGGAGTGGAGTATCGGCGCCAACGGTGGGCTGGCGCTGGCCATCACGTGGCTGTACTTCATGGGGTGGTCCTCTTACGGCTTCGAGGCCGTGGCTTCCTTCGCTCCCGAGTACAAGGACACCAAGCGCGACGTGCCCATCGCCCTGCGGGCCTCGGCGGCCTTCTCGGTGGTCGTGTACGGCTTGCTGCCGTTGGGGCTGGGTGGCACGCTGGGCGGCAAGGCGGTAGCGGATGACCCGACCTTCATCGCGTTCTACAAGACGGCGTTCGACGCGATCGGCGGCTCCTTCTTCGGCGGCGTGCTGGTGGTCTGCCTGATCTTCGGGATCATCCTGACCATGAGCACCGCCACCCTGGATGGTTCGCGTGCCCTCTACGGCATCTCTCAGGACGGGATGACGGTGAGGGCGCTGGGGACGCTCAACAAGCACAACGTCCCAGGTCGAGGAATGGCGCTCGACGCGCTGCTCAACATCTTCCTGATCATGTTCTTCGGAACCGCGATCGAGATCCTGG
>JACCYI010000257.1 GCA_013696535.1 Solirubrobacterales bacterium | reverse complement strand
TCGATGACAAGCAGAGCGTGCCCCGAAGGCGGCCCTGTCTTTCATCGCAGTCCAAAGCGACCATCTGCTTCCAGCGAGGAGCGGGCTCGCTAGGGCATGTCTGGGACGTTCCGGCGCGTATCAGTTGAGCAACTGCGCCCGATGCAGCACGACGCCACCTCGCCGGATCACCGCGTCGATGTCCTCGGCCGAGAATTCACCATCGAGGGCGGCCAGTCCGGGTCGAGCCTCGATCGCGTCGCACAACTCGAGCAGTTCGTTTAACTGATTGCGCTCGAGCCCGTCGGCGTGAGTCTTGACTTCGCAACACAGCAGCCAGGCGCCGTAAGCGAGCACGTCGACGTCGACCTTCTTGTCGCCGCGCTCGAACTCGATGCCCGGCCAGACGCGGACCTCGTAGCCAGCGAATGTCCGGCGGATCGCGCGGACGGCGAGTAACACCGGCAGGAGCCCCTGATCCATCGCCCTGGCGGTCAGCCCGTCGAGCCGGAACTCGAGCGGCGCTTCGCGGCCGTTCGCTGCAGCCACTGGAAGCGTGAACGACGCTCGACACGCTTCGCATCGGACCTGCTCGGCCATCTCGTCGAGGGCGAACCACAGGCTGTATTTACACAACGGGCAACGCAACGAGCGGCCACGGCGCACGTAGCCGGCGTCAAGCAGCGGGACCATCGCGGCCAGGATATCCGGCAGCCGCGTGCCTTCGCCGGCGAAGTCAGCGGCTCGCCTAGCGGGCAGGTCTAGACCGAGCTCTTGTCCACGCAAACGCTCGGCAAGAGCGGTCTCGTCGAGATCGTGCTCTGGTCGCAGCTCGTCGGCGAGTCGCCGTGCGAGCCTTAGCCGAGACACTGGCGTCAGCTTGTCGAGAATCCGCACCGGCACGTCGGACGCCAGAGCGTCGAGTCGGTCCAGGCTGTCGAGCCGCCCTAGGAGACTTCCGGCGTACCGCCCAGGCTGGCTGATCTCATAAGCGACGCTGTGGTCAGACGCCCACGCGTCGAGCGCCTCGTTGGCCGAGGGGACGGCAATGTCCAACATCCACTCGCCGAAAAACACGAACGAAACGAGCACGCCGTCAGCCGCCTGCGCGTTGTCGCCGCCGACGAGACGGGCGACGGCATCTGTAAGCGGCATTGGAAGCGGAAGCTCGCGGACGACGATGCGGATCGTGTGACCGCGACCGATGTCAATATGCGCGGGCTGTGGAAGTGTCAAAGACGCGCGTCCGGCCGAGAAGGTCGCCAGCGTGACGCCGTGCGACCCGCGCAGCAGCCGCCCCCCGATCTCCGGTGAGCGGTAGCGGTAGACGGGGCGGTCGCGCGTGGCGACGTTGTCGCCCGTAGAAAAAGACATCCGGTCGCCGCGGTCTCGCTCCAGACCGGCTGCTGCCAGCGCTTCGTCGACGCGTTCGACGGTGTCCGGGGCCGCGGTGACGAGCAGGTCAGGTGTTCGCTGGCTGCCCGGAGCGGGCGCCTCCCACCGTGTGAGAGCTTTTAGGTGGTCGGGATGATCGAGCGCCCCGCGGCACAGCCCGACCACAGGCATGCCGAAGACGTCGACGGCCATCCCCGGGGTTCCGCAGTTGATGGGCATGCAGAACCCGAAACGGGCCAGCATTGATCGACGATTTCAGCGATTCGGGCGATGTCAGCCGTGTGCCCACGCGCGCGGTAGCCATGTCGGATCCTGCGTCTGTGGGCTGAAAGCCGGAGAAGGTGCTTCTGAACGCCGCCTTCGGCGCGGAACCCGCATGCCTACGGGACATCTGAACTTCTACAGGTTGGATCGGACGGATCGACCGCAGCCGTGTGCCCACGCCTTTTCGGCTTCGGTAAACCAGAAAGCCCATGAATGCCGGCTCTACGCCCCGAAACCGACCCCCGAATGCCCATCAACTGCGGAACCCGGGCATCCGTGAGCGGAAGTTCCAGAACCGCACGAGCTCTTGGAACCCAGGCCTGTCGGGCAGGACGTACAGATACGGCCAGTCGAGCGGACCGGACTGAGCGACGCGTTGCATGCCGAACAGCGTTTGGGTGAGCGGGGATATCGGTTGTGCGGCGATCTGCCCGTCGAGCAGAGCCGCCCAGAAGCTGTCGCCGCCAACCTCAGCGACGTCGAACCGTTTGCGCCAGTCCGGCAGATCGGATTCTGAGACGTCCCCCCAGAGCACGCGCCGGACGCGAAGGAGGTCAGGGTCCGATGTCATCGGGACGAGCATCGATCGTCGTGCAGCGGTGTCCGGTTCGGTCGACAGGGCGTGCGGCTCGCCGAGGTCGTACCGGTCGTCGAGCAGTCGGGCGCGCGAACCGAACTGCTTCATCACGCCTGCGCGCGCCGGCTCGGAGAGACGCGGATGCAACCAGACCGTGTCGATCGGGCGCGTCGTCAGAAGGGTCCCTGCGGGCGACACAGCATTGTCCTCATCGACTTCGAGAAACAGTGAGTTTGCGCCGTTCCAGAACGTGGAGCAGCGGCAGACGACGTCGTCGAGGGCAGGCAGGTCGCCGCTGGGCAAGGCGAAGGCCCACTCGGGGCCTCTTGCGATGTAAGCCAGACGATGCTGGCGGTTCAGCGCCGTGTCGGGCACCGCGAAAGCTTCTCAGACAACGAAGCGGTAAGCGGTTGCTCACGCTCAAATTTGGGGGATAATATACTTGACTCACCACGGGACGAGTAGTAGACTCACCTTGTGAGCACGAAAGAGTCACTTCCCACGAACCTCATCGAAGCGATCCGCCACTTCTCGGACCTCGATGTTTGCACCGAGTTCGTCGCCAGACTGCGCTGGCCGAACGGTCCGGTTTGCCCCCGCTGCGGGTGCGTCGAGCACTCCTACCTGACCACCCGCCGCCTCTGGAAGTGCAAGGGCTGCAAAAAGCAGTATTCAGTCAAGCTCGGCACGATCTTCGAAGACTCTCCCCTCGGCTTGGATAAGTGGCTCCCCGCCGTCTGGCTGATCGCCAACTCGAAGAACGGCATCTCTTCCCACGAACTCGGACGGGCTGTTGGCACCACTCAGAAGTCGGCGTGGTTCATGCTTCACCGCATCCGCCTCGCCATGCAAACCGGCACCTTCGAGAAGCTCAACGGGGCCGTAGAAGTCGATGAGACTTTCATCGGAGGCAAGGCCCGCAACATGCACAAGGACGTTCGTAAGCGGAAGATCACCGGCACGGGCGGCAAGGACAAGACCATCGTGGTCGGCGTGCGCCAGCGCGGCGGGGAAATGCGCGCATCGGTCGTGCCAGACCGAACGCGTCAGACGCTCCACGGGCACGTCGCGGAGAACGTTGAACCGGGCGCGACGGTCTACACCGATGAGCTTCAGTCCTACTCCGGCCTCAGCCGAGACTTCGCCCACGAAACCGTCGATCACGCCGAACGGTACGTCGATGGGCAGGTCCACACGAATGGGGCTGAGAACTTCTGGAGCTTGCTCAAGCGCGGCCTGCACGGCACCTACGTCAGCGTCGAGCCGTTCCACCTGTTCCGCTACCTGGACGAGCGGCTGTTCGCCTACAACCTGCGCGAGCTCGACGACTTCGGCCGCTTCGCCAGCGTTCTCCGTGCAACTACCGGTCGTCGCCTCACATACGCCGAACTGACGGGTCAACGCTAGGACTCGTCCTTTCGCTTCTCGTCAATCTCCCTCTTGGGAACGTTAACGAGCTTACGAGTGAAGTCCTCAAAGCGTGCGAAATCGCTTTCCTCGGCGGCCCGCTCTACCCCAGCATTTTTAAGTGGGGGCTGTGCCCGTTTCCGCGCTGTGTCTAGCCACTCGTCCCACATTGCTCTCTCCTCACGCTGCTCGTTTGCGAAAAGCGCTCTACGAATGTCGGCAACCGTGAGCATCGTCCCGACGCCATAGCGACTGTGGACACCCCCGGCGCTGAGCGGATCAGAAAAGTGCGCCGTGAACATACCGCAGAGCATGGCCAGGTGACTGAGCGTGCCAAGCCGCTCTGACTCGTCTATTTCCCTAATGGGGACAGGCGGCGGCCGATCAAGATGAACGATCTCTAGCTCCGCGAAGCAGGGTGAACCGCTAAACCCTTGGTAAGAGCGGCAATCCACAAGATGAGCGTCGTAGTCGTAGCC
>JACCYI010000250.1 GCA_013696535.1 Solirubrobacterales bacterium | reverse complement strand
GCCGGGGTTGAAGGACGCCACCTCGATGCCGGCATCGAGGAGCAGATCGACCACCGCGTCAGAGACCCAGGGCCCGGACGTCGGGATCACGTCGACGGCGCAGAACTCGGCATGACCAGTAGAAGTGTATCCTGTCTACATCATGGCCCTCTGGAACGCGCGGTTGAGGGAGATCGTTCTGGCCTCCCCCGTTGCGGAGCGGGCGGCGCCGTACTGGGCGGCGCTCCTCGGCGGCCGCGTGGCGTCCGACCGCATCGAGCTCGGTGACGACACCGGCATTCGGGTGGTCGACGGTTCGGAGTGCGGGCTCGTCGAAGCGCGCTTCGATGCTGGTCCCGAGACGATCGCCCGCGCGCAACAGCTGGCCGCAGGGCAGGACGGCACGTCCCTTGTGGTCACGGACCCTGACGGCTGGAGGCTCCGACTCGATCCGGTGGACGTCGTGCGGCCCATGAAGCTTCCAGAGGCGACGCTCTCGCACTGCACCCTGATGAGCGAAACGCCCATGCAGCAGCGCGCGTACTACGAGAAGGCGGGCTTCTTGCTCAGCGACGCGCTGGGCGACATCTTCTGCTGGCTGCGCCCCAACCCGGTCCACCATACGATGGCGTTCGTGACCGGCCCGGCCGTCGGCATCAACCATCTCGCGGTCGAGCTGCCCGACGCGGGCTCGCTCATCGGCGCGGTCGACCGGGTGGTGGCCGAAGGGGGCACGATCGAGTTCGGCCCCGGGCGCCACATCTTCGGCGGCAACCTCTTCGCGTATCTGATCGACGCCCACGGGCTGCGCTGGGAGCTCTGCGCGGAGCTCGAGCGACGCGAGCCCGACTCGCCGCCGGGCCTCCACACCGCGGAGGCCCGCGCCCGCTCGATCAACCTCTTCGGGCCCCGCCCGCCCGCCAGCTTCCTCGAAGTGGCGGGCGGCCCCGGCCCGGTCGCCGCCGCCTAGACCAGCTGGATCTGACCCGCGATGCGCCCGGCGTAGAAGGCCTCATCGTCGGCCGGGACGTCGAAGCCGGAGGCGACCAGCCCGGATCGCAGCCCCTTCATCTGGCCCGGAAGCAGCCGCATCTGCGGCATGCGCAGGAGTCCGCCGTTGAAGCCCTGCAGCCAGCCGAGGTACTTCCACCCCACGCGATGGATGGTGTTCGCGCCCACGAAGGAGTGATGGAAGGCGCCCTTCGCCTCCCGTGCCGGGTGGTAGCTCCACGAGATCTCCATGGCCTTCGCGAAGTCGCCGTCGTGGGCGGCGTTGAAGACCTCCACGGGTCGCCCGCCGACCGCCTCGTAGCCGCTCGTGCCGAACCAGCGGACATCGTAGTTGCGTACGAGCGCCGGGATGTGCATCTCCATCGGGTTCTCGATGATCGCGTGCTCCGAGCAGCGGTGGAACACCTCGTCGAACGCCGAGAACAGCGCCGCACCCCCGCCCTCGTACTTGAGCGCGGCGACGGTGTCGAACTTCACGATCTCCTCCAGCGCGTCCATCGGGAAGCCGGCCGGATGCAGGGACTTGAAGCCCCACGTCGAGACTCCGAAGGCGATGATCGCCAAGTCGGTCTGCTCGCAGACGAAGCGCGTGTGCTCGACGATGTCGCTCGACGACGCCGGCCGGAAGCTCGGAGGATATGACAGCAGCGCCGCCTCTGCACCGACGCCCTCGGCGGCCTTGGCGACCCGGATGGACTCCTCGACGGTGGAGAAGGAGAGGTGCACGACGAGCTTGAAGCCCTCAGGAGCCGCTTCGGCCGCCACCTCGACGAAGCGCAGGTACTCGTCGGTCGTCGTGCCGGACTCCGAGGCGACGAGGGTCCCCCAGTACCCCATGGACGCGGCATGGCGGACGTCGTGGGCGATCGCGGCCTCGTTGAGCCCGCTGAAGTCCTCGTTGAAGGAGGGCAGGGTGACGTTGCACAGACCGAGCCACTCTGAGCGGGCCCGCTCCTTGACCTCGGAGCGGGAGTAGGGAAGGGACATGGGTCAGCCTCCGTTTCGGGGGACGGCATGGGCGGTGTGGATCGGGCGGTAAAGCCAGCGGCCGTTCGGAGAGAACCATGGCTCGGCGGCCAACTCGGCGCGACGCGGTGTGGCGCGCGCCGCCTCGCGCTCCGGCGCATGCATGACCTCGGGGTCGCGCAGTTCGTGCAGCGCGAAGTGCGTCCAGGGCGGTCCATCGCCGCCCGGGCGGGCGCGGTAACGGCGGACGCGCAGCCAGCCGTCGGCTTTCATGAGCATGGGGACGTGCTCGTCCTCGTACCACGCGTCGAAGCGCCCGGCCGCCTCGTCGGGCACCGAGAAGGCGACCGCGAACAGGGCCCCGACCTCGTCGCTCGATTCGCCTGTGTCGAGGAGCTGGTCGCACAAGTAGCGCGTGAACCCGCGGACGTTGGCCAGCATCCGGGCGGTGCGCTCGCTCGGGTCGCTCTTGAGACTGCGGTACTCGGGCAGCTCGAGGGCGCCCATGTTGTCGAGGAAGTAGCAGGCGAGCCACCGCGGCTCGCCGTCGATCGCCTCGTAGCGCCACGCGGAGTGAAAGCCGGGCACCGCCATGCGGACCGGAATGTGCTCAGTCTCATACCAGTCGTGGAAGTCCGCCTCCCAGTCCGGCGGCGGCTCCATCTGTGAGAAGAGAAGGCCTTTGCCCATGACTTGAGTCGTCCTCCTAGTTGAGGGTGAGGCCGCCGCTGACCTGCAGCACCTGGCCCGTCGTGTGGGCGGCGCCCTCTCCCAGGAGGAAGAGCACGGGCGCCACGACGTCTGCCACCTCGCCGATCCGGCCCAGCGGGATGATCGCGGCGCGCACGCCCTCGTCGAAGGCGGGGAGGTCGTCGAGCATTCCCGTGCGCACCGGCCCGGGAGCCACGGCATTGACGCGGATGCCGTCCCGCGCGAGCTCGAGGGCCAGCGAGCGGACGAGAGCTTCGAGGCCGCCCTTCGCGGCGGCATAGTGCGATCCGCGGGGATACCCGCGGCGCGCCCATCCCGACGAGAGCGCGACGATCGCCCCGCCGCCGTTGCGGCGCAGGCGAGGAACCGCCGCTCGCATGGTCAGGTACCCACCCGTCAGCGAAGTGTCCACGATCCGATGCCACTCGTCCGGCTCGAGCTCTTCGATCCCGTACTCGGACACGACCCCCGCCGAGCAGACCAGCAGGCTGATACCCCCCAGCGCGGCGTCGGCCTGAGCGAAGGCGTCCTCGACCGAAGGTGGATCGGCGACGTCGCAGGCGATGCCGGCCGCGACGCCGTCGGGTGCGCTTCCGGATCGTGAGAGGGCCGCGACCCTGGCCCCCGCCTCCACCAGCGCCTGGGTGATCGCGTAGCCGATGCCGGCACTTCCTCCGGTGACCACCACCGGCTTGTCGCGGAACTCGATCACGACCGAGAGTGTATACTGTCTCCATAGCGACAGGCCTGGAAACGATCGTGGTGGTGGGCGCCTCGCTGGCGGGCTACCGGGCTGCCGAGGCGTTGCGCGCCGAGGGCTTCGACGGTTGGCTCGTGATCATCGGGGAAGAGCCGCACCTGCCCTACGACCGTCCGCCACTCTCGAAGGACCTGCTGGCCGGCAAGCTCGAGCCGAGCCGCGTGCAGCTTCGCGGCGTGCAGGACCTCGAGGCCGAATGGATGCTCGGAGAGGCCGCGACCGCCCTCGACCTCCATGCGCGATGCGTCTGCACCGCGGCGGGCAACGAGATCTCCTTCGACGGTCTCGTCATCGCCACGGGCAGCAGGCCGCGGCGGCTCGCCGCCGTCGACCCGGCTCATCCCGGCATCCACGAGCTACGCACCCTCGACGACGCCCTGGCGCTCAGCGAGGAGCTTCAGCCGGGCCGGCGGGTCGCGATCGTCGGCGCCGGGTTCATCGGCATGGAAGTGGCTTCCACGGCCGTCGACCTCGGCGCGCACGTGACGATGGTGTCCCTCCTCGAGCCCATCGAGGTCGCCGGCGCCCTCGCCACCGAGGAGGCGACCCGCAGGCTTGAGGCCAACGGCGTTGAGCTACACATCGGCCGGACGGTCAAGCGCGTGCAGGGCAACCCCGCTCACGCCCTGATGCTCGACGACGGCAGCCACGTGGACGTCGAAGTCATCGTGTCGGCGGTCGGCGTCACGCCTGCGACGGAGTGGCTCGTCGGCTCGGGGCTCGAGCTCGACAACGGAATCCTGTGCGACGAGCGTCTCGCCGTGGTGGGGGCGGAGCGCGTGGTGGCGGCGGGCGACGTGGCCCGCTGGCCCAATCCGCGCTGCGGGGGTGCGCCGATGCGCATCGAGCACTGGACGAACGCGGGCGAGCAGGGCAGGGCGGCCGCCCGGACCCTGCTTCACGGGGCCGCCGCGGAGCCGTTCGCCTCCGTGCCGTTCTTCTGGTCACAGCACTTCGAGGCGCGCATGCAGTCGGCGGGGCTGCCCGAGGTCGCGGACCGCTTCGAGATCGTGGAGGGGTCGCCCGACGAGGGCAAGTTCGCCGCGGCGGGCTACCGAGAGGGTCGGCTCGTCGCCGCACTGAGTTGGAACGCGCCGCGAGCGCTCGTCGCGCTGCGCGCCAAGCTCTCCGAGCCACTCATCCCGTCGTGATCGAAATGGCTTCCGCGGGGCAGTTGCGCACGGCCTCCTCGGCGTGCTCGCGCTGCTCGACCGGGGGGCAGGGAGCGAGGAGGACGGCCACGCCGCTGGCGTCGTCGATGTCGAAGATCTCGGGCGCGGCGACCACGCAGTTGGCGTAGCCCTGGCAGAGATCGAGGTCGAGCAGGACCTCGAACGGCTCGCTCACAGGAAGACTCCGAGGTTCTTGGTGCCCAGGGACGCCTGGTCGAGGATCACCCGCCGGCTCGCGATGCGGAAGCCGTCGCCATCCATCCTCAGCGCATGCTGGCGCTCACCCGAGATCAGGTCGTAGGTGCCGCGGTCCCCGCGGCTGCGGTAGAGCAGGAGGTAGTCGCGGACCTTAAGCTCGCCGTCCTCGGTCGGCCCGACGCGGAAGTTGGTGATGAAGCGGCGGGTGAAGGAGGGTGGGTCTTCCGCCCAGGCCACGTCCGTGCCGAGGCGGCGGACCCGCAGCACGAGGGACTGCTTCGTGTCGTCGAAGTAGCCGATCTCGTCGACCACGTCGGGGGCGGGCATCTTGCGCGAGACACGGATCGGAACGTAGTAGGAGACGTCGTCGGTGAACAGCTCGATCCACTCGTCGAACCGCTGCTGATCGAGCATCTCAGCTTCCTCGATCAGGAAGTCTTGAACGGCGAAGCGAGCGGCGTAGTCGATCACGCCGCGTTCAGCATCAGATCGCGCCAATGGCGATAGAACGTTCGCCCGGCCGACTCGTTGTACTTGCCGTCGAAGACCGCTCCAGGCCCCGCGAACTCGTTTTGCAGCGGCTCGTGGTGGATGCCCATCTCGAAGTGCATCCAGACCTCGTCGGCCCGGCGCAGCGCGCTGTTGGAGTTCAGCGTCTGCATCTCCCAGTTCTCCGTGTCGTCCTGGTCAAACATGCCCGAAGCGCCGAAGGTCTGCACGTACATGGCGCGGCCCTTGCGCTTCCACCAGTCGGGGGCGTTCTTCTCGACCAGGTGCCATGAGTAGACCTCGATGGCGTCCGGGCCGATCGGCTGCCAGAGCCGGAGCATCATGCCCGTGACCCGCTGCCCGGCGACCTCGATGAAGTTCGGGATCAGGAAGGACAGGTTGGGGAACACGTTGCCGTGGAAGTTCTTGATGCGGCCGAGCAGCGCGAGCTGTTCGGGGTCGAGGTTCGCCGCGTACTCGTCCTTTAGATCGGAGGGAAAGTACGAGCCCTCTTCGGCGGGATGGACCCCGACGCCCAGGCCGTGCCCGTTGCCCGTGTCGACGTGGTAGCCGTCGCGCCCGAAGTCGATGCCCTTGACGAGGTTGAGCTTGGAGAGAAAGGCGTGCGCCGTCGCCGTGTGGTAGGCGTCCGTGGTGAAGTTCTCCGAGGGAAACTTCCACGCGCACGGGATGACCCACTTCTGCGGCACCCCGACCACTTCCATCTCGGCGCGCCCCATGAAGATATCGAGGTACCAGCGCACGTCTCCCAGGGCGTCCCCGAGGCTGGGCCCATCGAGGTCCCAGGTGGCGAAGATCATCCCCTGGTAGCTCTCGCAGCGCGCCTCGATGAGGTGCAGCGCCTCCTTGTTGAGCCCGCCGGGATAGGCGATGCGCTCGTAGGGGGCGCCGATCAGCGTGCCCATGAACTCGCCCGTGCTCGCGTAGGCGAAGCCGTGGTAGGGGCAGCGCCAGAGCTTGGTCTGGCCGAAGTCCTCGCACGCGATCTTCATGCCGCGGTGCCGGCAGGAGTTGAGGAAGGTGCGAATCACGCCGTCCTCGCCGCGGCCCACGATAACCGACTGCTCCCCCATGGTCCGGACCACGAAGCTGCCCGGCTCCGCGAGCTCTGACACGTGCGCGACGAAGAGCCACGACTTGCCGTAGATCCGCGACAGCTCAAGGTCGTATATGCCCGGATCTGTGTAGATGAACATGGGGATCCGGCCCTCTTCTGGAAGCACCGTGTGCCGGATGCGCTCGACGACCGCATCGTCGTTCAGCAAGAAGCCCACCCTCTCTGTACTCATGACGACAGTATACACTCGCGGCCATGTTCATCGAAGTGGATCTCAGCGTCGTCCCGCCGTCGCTCGCTCTCCGCGATAGCGAGGACTTCAAGATGTTCAAGGTCGTCGTGAAGGACGCCGAGCACGTGTGGGTGGACATCGACCGGATCAAGGCGCTCGCCGGCGAACGGGGCCAGGATTCCGACTGGCTGAAGGGGCTTGAGGGCATGATCGCCTACGCCGGCCAGCACGACTACATCGATGATCAGGGGCGGATGCGCGGCCACGTCGAGCGCGCGTAACGCGCCCGCCCGCCCCCGGCCGGAGCGGGTCCGTCATGCCTTCCCGCGGCCTTCTGAGCGTTGCCTGCTTCGCGCAGTTCATGGTGGTGCTGGACGTCACCATCGTGGCGGTGGCGCTGCCGTCCATGAGTACGGCGCTCGAGCTGAGCATCACGGGCCAGCAGTGGATCGTGAACGCCTACACATTGACCTTGGGGGGCTTCCTGCTCGTCGGCGGCCGCGCAGGCGACGTCTTCGGACGCCGGCCGGTCCTCTTCGTCGGCCTCATGACTTTCGCCGCCGCTAGCCTGATCGGTGGCCTCGCCACAAGTGGCACGATGCTGATCGTCGCCCGAGCGGTACAGGGGCTCGGAGCCGCCGTCCTCGCGCCCGCGTCCCTGAGCCTCATCACCACCACCTTCACCGAGCTCGGCGCCCGGTCCCGCGCGCTGACCTGGTGGAGCGTCACGGCCTCAGGTGGCGGCGCTTTCGGCACGGCGGCCGGCGGGCTGCTCACCGGCCTGCTCAGTTGGCGGTGGGTGATGTGGGTCAACGTCCCCATCTCCCTCGCGCTGCTGGTGGCGGCGCTGAAGTACGTTCCGCGAACCTCCGGGCGGCCCGAGCGGCGTGGGCTCGACCTTCCGGGCGCGGTCACGATCACGGCCGGGGT
Source organism: Solirubrobacterales bacterium (assembly GCA_013696535.1). The sequence continues at coordinate 925 of JACCYI010000250.1, read as the reverse complement.
GACGACGCTCGTCTACGCGATCGTCACCACCCGAGAGCGCGGATGGGTCTCCGTCACCACGCTCGTCCTGCTGGCGGCGGCCCTCGCTCTCATCGTCGTGTTCGTGCTCACCGAGCGTCGCTCTCGAAGGCCGATGATGCCGCTGTCGACCCTGCGGAACCGGACGCTGGCCGGCGCGAACGCCATCGCGTGGCTGCTCGGCGGCGTCCTCGTTACCCAGATCGTTCTCGTGTCGCTGTTCTTGCAGGAGGTCGACGGCGAGTCCCCCCTGCGGACCGCGATGCTCCTCCTGCCCATCTCGGTCGCGGCGACGCCGGCCGCCCTCGCGGCGGGCCGGCTGGTCCGCGCGGTCGGTCCTCGCGCGGTGCTCATCGCCGGTCCCCTCCTCGGCGCGGCAGGGCTGCTCCGGCTCGCGTGGCTGCAAGACGGAGACTCTTACGTCGCCCTGCTACTCGGTGCAGTGGTCAGCACGGTCGGCATCGCCTTCTGCTTCGTGCCACTCACCATGGCCGGCACCCGGGACATCCCGCTGCGAGACCACGGACTGGTCTCCGGGCTGTTCAACTCCTTCAGGCACGTGGGGGCGGCGGTGTGCCTCGCGGTCCTCATCACGGTGGCCGCGAGCCGGAGCGCCACCCTGGCCGTTGACGGGGCCTCGCGGGCGGCGGCTCTCGCCGGTGGGTACAACCGCGCGTTCCTCATCGCCGCCGGGTTCTCCGGGCTGATGTCGCTCACAGCCTTTCTGGTGCTTCCGTCTGACCGGCCGGCCGCGGGCGCCGGGGATGCAGCGCGGGCGATCTAGCCATCCGTGGTTTCAAGGGTTGCCCGGAGGCGCCGCTGACGTGGTGGTGAGAGGATGCTTGGGTGGCCGCGACTGTCCTGATCGTGGACGATCACCTGCCGTTCTGCGCGATCGCTCGTGAGG
>JACCYI010000193.1 GCA_013696535.1 Solirubrobacterales bacterium | reverse complement strand
GCTCCCATGCCCATCCCCATACCGCCGCCCAGCATCGAGCCGATCAGCAGACCGGGCAGCAGGCCTCCGCCGAATCCTCCGTAGAACCCACCGGCGAAGGGCGCGTACGCGGGTCCGGCGTTGTAGTACGGCGTGCGCATCCCGTTGACCATGAGCTCGCGGACCCGCGGGTCTTCACCGCTCTCCAGACGCACCGCATCCGCCTGGCAGGCCGGCACGAGGCGTGGCTCGCCGTAAGGGGGTGCCCACTCGACGTCCCGGGTCGATGGACCATGACGTGGATCGAAGAAGCACGGCGGACGGCGCTCGGGCGGCTGACGGCCTTCGACCAGCGACTTGGCCACCACCATCGAGTAGCGGCCCTCCTCGAGCGCCGAACCGACCGGCTCGAGGTCCTCCGGGCTGCGAGCCATCTCCCACGTCTGCTCGGCTCGTTCGTACGCGCCCACCGCCTGCCCGTAAGCCTCCTTGGCCGGTTGGGGAGTGGTGTCGAGCTCCATGTCGATGTCGAGGAGGCGGATGTCGTCGCCGAGCGCTACGAGATCGTCACGGACGTTGTCCTTGACTTCTTCGAGCTCGGCCACATCCGCCTTGCGCCGGCGGCGCCGGGAGGCGACGGCAAGACCGCCCGCGCCGACGGCGAGGCCGCCGATCAGGAGCAGCCCAGCACCCGAGCTTCCACCGTCGCCGTTGCCGTTGCTCGGACGGGCGGGGCCAACGGCTCGGTCCATGCGCCCGCCGACCCGATCCACGAAATCGGTGAGAACAGCGTTGACACCTTGAGCGCCCTGGGATTGGATTGCCTGAGTCGCCAGACCGCCCACACCTCGCACGGTGTTGCTGTTGGTTTGGAGGCTGGTGCCCGACACGACGACGTACGTGCCGTCGCGCCTGAGTTCTTGGATCAAATCTCGTAAGGCGCCGCGAACTCCGCTCGAGCTGCTCCTGACGCTCCGTGGCAGCAGGGCCACGTAGATCGGTCCGGCGTCCGAGGACCTGATCCGGTCGCGGAGCGCCCCCGCCTCGTTCTCGGTCAGCCCCGGCTCAGCGTCGGGGCTGACGTACACCGGATCGGATCGGAGCGCACGAGCGGCGTCCGAGATCTGGGAGGCGCTCGTGGCAGGCTCGGCGAGGCTGCTCTGCGCGAGAGCGGGTGACGCCCATGCGAGCACGGCGATGAGGAGGAGACCAGCGGTCGAAGGAAGGCGCACAACCTGCTTCTGCCCGTGCCGGCGACCCGCGAATCTTCAGCCCCCGGCCGGGTTCGGTCCGCGCACAGGCCGCAGCGCCACGACTTCGGCAGGCGCCGACCCGGTCTCCCCTCGCAACTCGGCCACCGTGGCTTCAAGTTCGGCGACCCGGCGCGACATCGCCTTCAGAGCGTCCGCGATGGGGTCAGGGAGGTGGACCCAGTCGGCGTCGGGCCCTTCGGGCCTGCGGCCTTCCACCCTCACGGGATGGCCAGGGTTGCCGACCACGGTCGAGTTCGGCGGGACGTCATGGATGACGACCGCGTTCGCACCGATCTTCGCCCCGTGGCCGACCGTGATCGGGCCGAGCAGCTGCGCGCCGGCGCCGATCGTCACGTTGTCCTGCAGGGTCGGGTGGCGCTTGCCGGTCGAGAAGCCCGTGCCGCCGAGGGTCACGCCCTGATAGATCGTCACGTCCGTCCCGATCTCGGCCGTCTCGCCGATCACCACGCCTGACCCGTGGTCGACGAACAAGCCCTTGCCGACCGAGGCCGCGGGATGGATCTCGATGCCCGTGACGGCACGGGCGGCATGTGCCAGGGCACGTGGGAGCACGGGCAGCCCAGCGCTGTCGAGCGCGTGCGCGATGCGATGCGTGAGCAGTGCGTGCACACCCGGCCACGTCGCGACGATCTCGGCGGACGAGGCACGGCGCGCAGACGGATCCCGCTCACGGACCGCCGCCACGTCGCGTCGCAGCTCGCCCGCGACGCGCGCCACTGTCCCGAGACCCAGCACAAGAATGAGGCTACAAGAGCCCGCAGTCCGGGCAGTCCGGCCGGCGGGCGACGCGGACCGTGGTGAACGAGAGCTCCATGAGCTCCACCTGCGAGAAGGCGTCCGTGAGCGGGAGGGCGAACGCGGTGAGCAGCTTCAGCGCTTCGAGCGCCTGCAAGGAGCCGACGACCCCGGCGGCCGGACCGAGGACACCGGCCTGGGCGCACGTGGGCTGCGAGTCGGGCGGTGGTGGCGAAGGAAAGGCGCAGCGGTAACAAGCGCTCGCCCCGGGTCGGACGGCCATGATCATCCCGGCCAGCCCGCTCACCCCCCCTTCGACGAGCGGCATGCGAGCCGCACAGCACGCGGCGTTGACCGCATAGCGCGTCTCGAAGGAGTCCGAGCAGTCGACTACGACGTCGTGCCCCTCGAGGAGACCGGCCGCGTTGCCATTGTCCAGGCGGACGTCGTAGGGGACCACCTCGACTTCAGGGTTCAGGAAGCCCAGCTTCGCCGCCGCGCTGCGCGCCTTCGGGACGCCGACGTCCGGCGTGAAGTGCAGAAGCTGACGGTGCAGGTTCGAGAGTTCCACAGCATCGCAATCCACGACACCCAGGCGCCCCACCCCGGCGCCGGCGAGGTAGAGAGACACGGGCGAGCCCAGTGCGCCGGCTCCGACGACGAGGACGCTAGAGCCGCGCAGCGCGAGTTGGGCGGCCTCGCTCCACTGCGGCAGCACGAGCTGCCGCGCGTAGCGGTCGAGCTCCTCGTCGGCGAGCCCGGAGACCGTTCGCGGCACGACCGACTCCTCGCCCCCGTCGTCGTCCACGCCACGGAGCTCCCGTGCGGCGCCCCCGAGGTCGCGGAAGAAGCCGCGACGGCTCGAGCCGCCGCTCACCGGCGGACGATCCGGACCAAGTGACCGTCGAGCGCGACCTCGTGGCCGGCTTCGACCGCCGAGCGTGGAACGTTCTCCAGCGCCTCACCTGCCGGGCAGCGAACGGTGAGCACGTCGCCCGGCGCGAGCCGCTCGAGCGCGATCTTGGTCTTCACCCAGGTCAACGGACACAGCACGCCGGTGATGTCGAGCGTCTGGTCCGCCATAGATCGTTGCCTAGGACCTACCGTTGGTGCTCGCGGTGAGTTCCGGCTCGGGGGCGAAGAACGGCGTGGAGATGTAGCGCTCACCTGAGTCGGGCAGCACGACGGCGACGCGCCAGCCCCGCGCTTGTTCGCGCTCGGCGACCTGGAGCGCTCCCCAGAGCGCCGCGCCGCATGACAGCCCGGCGAGCACACCTTCGCGGCTTGCCGCTCTGCGCGCAGTCTCGATGGCGTCCTCGTCATCGACGGTGATGATCTCGTCAAGCACGTCCGCGTCGAGCACGGGCGGCACAAATCCGGCGCCGATGCCTTGGATCTTGTGCGGGCCCGCGGGCCCGCCACTCAACACGGGCGATGCGGCCGGCTCGACGGCCACCACGTGGAGCTTCGGGTTGCGCTCCTTGAGGAAGCCCCCGGCGCCGGTCACGGTGCCTCCTGTCCCGACGCCGCACACCAGGCAGTCCACCTGGCCATCCATGGCTTCCCAGATCTCTGGGCCCGTGGTCGCGCGATGGGCCGCCGGATTGGCCGGATTCGCGAACTGCTCGGCGAGCCAGAAGTCGGAGTCTCGCGCCATTGCGCGGGCCGCCGCCACCGCCTCGGTCATGCCGCCCATTGACTCCGTGATGTGAAATCGCGCGCCGTAGAGACGCAGAAGCCCTTCCCGCTCCCGACTCATTCCCTGCGGCAGGGTCAGCACGAGGTCATAACCCTTCGCCGCGCAGACGAAGGCCAGAGCGATGCCTGTGTTGCCACTCGTTGCCTCGACGATCGTGGTGCGACCCGGCTCGATCCGGCCTTCGCGTTCGGCCGCCTCGATCATCGCCACACCGATACGGTCCTTGACCGAGCCGCCCGGATTGGCCATCTCGAGCTTGGCGAACACTTCTGCCGTCGCGGTCTCGGAAACCAGGCGGGTCAACTGCACCATGGGCGTTCGGCCCACATGAGCGGCAATGTTGATCGGAATCCGCGGCATTCCGCGGAGTCTAGTTACAGGCGGTCACTCCGCCGAAGTGGGATCCACACCGGAGGCACCCTCGGACTCGAAGAAGAACATCTCGACAACGATGTGTGGATCGAACATGATCTGAGCCTCGTGGTTGACGATCGTTCTCCCTGTGAGCTCCTGCATCCTGGTCACGACCCGCTCAGCCAGCTCGTTTTCGAGCTCCTGACGAAAATTGCGCACCAGGTCCTCTCTGCCGAACTCGAGCATGGTGCTCTCGGCGGTGGTCATGCCCCCCCGCATGACGACTAGCAGGAAGTCGTCGAGCATGTAGCTCTTGGCCTGCGTCGGACCCCGGCCGAAGTACTTCTTCTGCGCTTGGACCATCTCGTTCGAGATCCGCGACATGAGCAGGACGTCCGTGTCCGGCTCACGATCCTTCGGTGGCTCGCTGGGCCGATTCCGTTCGGGCGTCATGGCTCACCAACGCCCGGTCAGGGCAAAAACACTCGCTGGATCAGCCGAATTTCAGACCTTCGGGTTGATCGAAGCCCCGAACGGGACGAACTCGAGCGGCTAGAGCCGCCCGCGGCCGACGACACCGATGACCAGCAGGACGACGACCACGATGATGATGATGGTGAGAATAGACATAGATACGTTCTATCCGCGCGGCGCCATCACCAACCCGGTCATGTCCGGGCTCGTACGTTCGCGGACGTACGCTCCCCGGTGGCCGCGAGTCCGCCGAGCCGCCGAGCAGACGGCCCGGCGTCCTCACAAGCTGAACCTAACCGAGCGGTCGGACTCTATCACCCAAATCGTGGAGTGCTTCCAAGATCCCGCGGGGTCTCGACAGCGAGAAGCACTCGCGGATCCGCCGCGAACCTGCCACACGCTTGACAGCATTCTGACGCCACCATGTTGAAGGGTGCCGAGTGCACCACCCGCGTTCTAGCGGTTTGGTCCGTCTTTCCTCCTTCCTTGACGCGAGGTCACCCCGGGGGGAAGGCGAGAAGGGACGGCATGGTCGTCCACGACGTCCTCCATCGAGAGCGACACTCCGATCGGTCGCTCAACGCGGCGATCTCCGACGCCGTAGTCGGGGTTGTGCGCGACTGCACCGGGCGCGGACCCACTAAGGCGCGCACCACGATCTGCGGTGACACCGTGCTCGTGATGCTTGAAGACACCCTGACCCAAAGGCGAGCGAACCTTGGTTCAAGGGGGCGGGGAGACAAGGTTCTCGACCCGAGATCCGAGTACCAGGAAGTGATGCGCGCCGAGGCCTCCGCCGTCGTCGCCGGGCTGACCGGACGCGCCGTCATCGCAATGATGAGCGCTCATCACATCGATCCCGATCTAGCGGCCGAGATCTTCCTCCTCGACGGGCCCCCGGAGGCCTCTGACCGCGGACCGGCCGAGGAAGGAGCCGGCACAGGTCATCAATCGGTCAACGGCCGACGTCGCCGTTTCAAGTCGGTAGAACGCGGAGACCCGGTGACCGAGACGTCAGGACGATTAGGGTATTAAGTTCGCCCGGCCGGGCTTCTCCCGAGCGCGGGGACACGGGACCTGGAGGACGGGAACTCGTGGACCCGCGTTCACCCATCCGGCGCTCGGGGTCGGTGCCGTGTTCTCACTCAGATGTAGTACATCGACGCGCCGGCCGCGCGGTTTTCGCGCTCCACCACGTCGGTGATCGTCGCGCCGGCGAGCACGGCCCGCGCTGCAGCGGCGGCTTCCGAGAACACGCCCTCGGCGCCCGACCCCACTGGCCCGTCGAGCAACTCGACGATTTCGAGCACCGTTATCGCGCTCGGGTCACGGGCGAACGCATAGCCCCCTTTGACTCCGCGCTGAGAGCGCAGCACGCCGGCGCGCCTGAGTACGGCGAAGAGCTGCTCCAGAAACTGCACCGGGATCTCGCGCCGGCGGGCGAGCTCGCCGATCGGAACCGGCGCCGTGGCACCGATCCGGCTGAGCTCGGCCAGCGCGCGGAGAGCGTATGGCGACTTGGTCGTGATCGAGATCATGCGAGCATCGCATCGTATGGCAGCGCTCGGCCGCTTCGGGCCGCCACTCGTCCTGATGGTCGTGATCTTTTCCTTCTCCTCCGTGCCGGGTCTGAACTCCGGGCTGGGAGACTGGGACACCTTCCTGCGCAAGGGCGCACACATGCTCGAGTACGGCCTGCTGTGGGGCCTCTGGTGGCGGGCCCTCCGGTACGGCAACCCCCGCGTGTCGATCGCGGTGACGCTTCTCTACGCGGCATCCGATGAAGTGCATCAGACCTTCGTCGACGACCGGCTCGGCTCACCCGTCGACTGGTGCATCGACGCTGCGGGTGTCGGGCTGGGCGGACTTCTGGTGACGCTTAGAGCCAGCCTCGCTCGGTCGCCATGAGCACGGCCTGCGCACGGTCGATGGCGCCGAGCTTGCCGTAGATGTTGTGCAGGTGGGTTCGCACCGTGCTCGTCGACAACGCCAGCTCGAGCGCGATCTGCTTGTAGACCATGCCCTTCGCCAACCGCCTGAGCACTTCGAGCTCGCGTGCGGACAGCGGCGAGGGCTCGATCGCCCGGGGGCGCTGGCCGCTCGGGTAGGGGAGGTCGTAGAGCACGGCCCGCAGGTCTGCAGCTTTGAAGCCGATGGATCGGGCTGCGCGCAGCAGCTCGGTCGACGAGATCGCCCCTCCCTGCGAGTAATGGGCCACCATGTCGGCGAGTCGGACCCACGCCGCGTCGCCGGTGCTGTCGTCGGCATGGTGGCGCTCGATGGCCGACGCCACGGCGCTTGGGAGGTTCCAGCGACGGGCCAGCACCCCGCCCACGAGGGCGTGGTCTACACCTAACTCGCGTCGCTCGTGATGCAGCCGCTCCTCCGGCGTGCGCGCAGGACCGTGCACCTGACGCGGATAACCCGGGTAAGCGTGTACGAGCACGAGCTTGCCCACGTCGTGCAGGAGGGCGGTCACCAACAGGCGGTCCCGATGGGGATAGCTGGCGTGCGCCGCGAGGCGATCTGCAGCGCGCTGGACGCCCACGGCGTGAAGGCGGAAGCGCTCAGGAGCCGCGTCCCACGTCTTGCCGCGCTCGAAGAACTCAAAGACCTCGGCCTTTGCAGCCAGTCCCTGTACCGCCTCGGGCGACAGCACCTCGACGGCTGAAACGATCGACTCCACCCTGCCGCGACGCTTGTCGAGCCCGTTCGCCAGACGCATGACCGAGATGACCAGCGCCACATCCGACTCGATGGCGGCGACGACGCTTCCGGTCGACGGTCGTTCCGCCGAGACCAGAGCCAGCACGCGGTCGCGAGACTCGGCCAGGGCCGGGTAGACCTCGAGGGCGTCGAACGCCGCGGTCAGGCGCTTGCCGTGCCCTTCGTTGCGCGCGGGCCCGATCGCGGTGTGGGGGCCCGGCACCTCGCGAGGGACGCGCGAGACGGTTGCGGCGAGGGGCGGGATCATGGCTGATTTATCGGTCAGTCGGCGGAGAAGCTGAGCGGCGGGCGAAATGCGCGACAGCAGGTCAGCAGTCCGACACGGACCGAGCCTGGTGAAGCTCCTCGTTCAACCTGACACGAGCGGCCAGGGTCGTCAAGCGCCGACCCGGGCCCGGGCGAGCGCCTGGTCCATCCGCCGCAGCGCCTCCTCGCGACCCACGAGCGCCACGGTTTCAAAGATGCCCGGAGAGACCGTGGTTCCGCTCAGAGCGACTCGCAGAGGCTGGTAGACCTCACGCGGCTTGTAGCCGCCCGCTTCCAGAAGCCCCGAGAGGGTCCGCTCCACCGCATCCGGCGTCCACGGTTCCTCCACCTTCTCCAAAGCTTCGCGTGCGTGGGCGAGCGCCTCCCGAGCCCGCTCGGAGCCGAGGATCTTCTGGAAGGCCTTCGGGTCGTCGACCGGGCCGTCGAAGAAGAATCCCGATAAGGCCCAGAACTCGGCGAGCGTCGACATCTTCTCCTGCGATATGGCCGCCGCGCCGCGGAGGCCCGCACGGCCCGTGAGCTGCTCGAGGCGCTGCGTGAGCGCTTCGGGGTCGAGCTCGCGCAGATAGCGGCCGTTGATGTGGCGCAGCTTCTGCTCGTCGAAGATCGCCGGGTTGCGGGAGACCCGCTCGAGCGAGAAGCGCTCCTTGAGCTCCTCGGTGGTGAAGAAGGTCGTCGAGTCGTCGTATCCCCACCCGAGCAGCGCGAGGTAGTTGCGCACGGCCTCCGGCAGGTAGCCCGCGTCCCGGAGCTCCTGCAC
>JACCYI010000352.1 GCA_013696535.1 Solirubrobacterales bacterium | reverse complement strand
CCTTGGACGAGCTGCGCGACGTCGCCGATATCTGGGCGGCGGCCGCGATGAACCTTACGGCTCCCGACCTGCGCCGGATGGCACGCTTCGTCGCTGCACAGGACCGCCGAATGGGTGTGGGTCAAAGGGGCGCCGAGATGATCGCTGCCGAGTAGCGAGCCGGTTCGGGGCTGAGGCTATCGACTCAGCCCCGGAGACCGGGGTTCCCGGCCGGCGCATCGGGCAAGGAAAATCCGCTCGATGTTCGTCAGCTCGGTGCTTGCGCGGCTGGCTAGGCCGGGCGCCTGCTCCACAAGTTCGGCATGGCCCAGTGCCTGCCAGGAGGTGCAGAGTTCGACCAGCGCCCGCGCCCCGATATTGGCGGCCATGCTCTGTAGGGCATGTACCCGGCTGTGGATGGCCTCGAACTCGGCGCGGGCCACCGTCTCGTTCAGCTCGGTCACTACAACCGCGGCCTCCTGCATGAATTGCCCCAGGAGCTCTGCGACGAAATCCTCGCCCCCCAGATCCTTCAGGCTTTGCAGAAGCTGGTCGTCGAGGATGGTCGGCGGTGGCGGCCGGAAACGGGGATGATCGACAAGGTGGCTCACGGCGCCCGACGTCTTTGGCTGTCGTGGACCGGGTCGGCCCAGGTTTTGTATCACCTCTAGCAGGCGCATGGGCTGCACAGGTTTGGTCAGGCATTCGTCCATGCCGGCCTCATGGCAGCGGCGTTCCATCTGATCGGTTGCATCGGCAGTCAGCGCCAGGATCGGCAAATGTGGCAGCCCCAAGGCCATGAACCGGTAGAGCTTCGTGGCTTCCAACCCGTCCATCCGTGGCATGTTCACGTCCATCAGGACAATATCAAAACAAACATCCGGTGTTTCCAGCATGTCGAGTGCGGCCTCCCCATCGTCGACCACCACGACGTCATGGCCGGCCTTTTCCAGGATCGTGCGCAAAACGCGCTGATTGACCTTGTTGTCTTCAGCCACCAGCACTCGGAGCACCCGATCGCCCACCATCGGGAGCACCTGCACCGGCTGGGTCGGGCGAGCAGACGCGATCTGTACAGCCGCCCTGAGCTGCGTCGGAGAGACGCGCTCCGGAAGGCTCGGCGCGACAACGACGCTTGCGCAGAGCCAGCGTAGTTGCGCAAGATCGGCCGGCGGCTTGCTGCAGACCAACACGATGTTCAGCCCGGCCGTGGCCTGCAGCCGCTTGAGCTCCTCCGTCCGTTGCGGCTCGGACCAGCCCATTTCGTCCGCGCACACGACCAGGACCGGCTTCGGACCTGACGTCGCTGGAGGCCGGCTTGCATGCGGCCCTGGGTAGGCACCGGGCTCGAACCCGGTGGTCACGGCCGACATCGCAGTGAGCTGTTGCATCAAACTAGTCTTCGTCGCGCCGTTCGGCGCCAGAACGTGCACCACCGTTCCAGCGATAGCCGGCGCAATGGGGTCTGCCGTCCGAAGCGCTGCCACCAGCCGGAACGTGCTGCCGCGACCAGCGACGCTTTCGACGTTCAGGTCTCCGCCCAGCGACAGGGCCAGGCGCTTGGAGATGGCGAGGCCGAGGCCGGTTCCGCCAAAACGGTTGATGATGGTCGCGTCTGCCTGGGTGAACGTGTCGAAGATCCGGCCTTGGGCCTCGGCCGCGATGCCGATCCCGGTATCGACGACCTCGAACGTCAGCTTGGCCACGCCATCAAACGGTCCGCTCGCGCTGACTGCGACCAGGACGCCTCCGGTCTCCGTGAACTTCACGGCGTTGCCAGCGAGGTTTATCAGCAGCTCCCGCAGGCGCCGCTCGCCGCCGGCAAACCGGAACGGGGTGTCTGGCGCGATATGGATGGCGACCTGGAGGCCTTTGGCCGTGGCTTGCGCGATCACCAACTGGCGGACGGAGGCCAGTAGCTCCAGCAGGTCGAAGTCGGCCTCGTCCAGCGGAAGATGGCCGGCGTCGATGCTTGAGATCTGGAGGATGTCGTCGATCAGCGCGAGCAGCGATTTTGCGGCGCCCTCCACCGTCTCGGTCATCTCCTTCTGCTCGGCGTCCAGTGGGCTCTCGTGCAGCATCCGCCCCATCCCGATGATGGCGGTGAGCGGGGTGCGGAGCTCATGGCTCACGTTTGCCAGGAACAGAGTCTTCGCCTCGTTGGCCTGTTCCGCCTCCGAACGGGCCTTCGATAGCCGGCGGATCAGCGTTCCGGCGTAGGCGGGCAGTATGACAAGGCTTGCGCCAAGGCCGACGGAGAGATGCACCTGTTCGCTCCAGAACGGCGTCGTCGCGACGACGATGGCGAAGCCGACCGTCGTCAGCAGCATCGACAGCCGGAGCGCCGGGATGCCGAAGCGGAAGCCGTTGCCAAAGGTGATCCAAAGAT
>JACCYI010000173.1 GCA_013696535.1 Solirubrobacterales bacterium | reverse complement strand
CTCGAAGAGGTGGGGCGCCGCCACCCGGGGACACTCGCGGCGGAGATGCGTCGCACGGCGGATGAGCTTGCGCTCGGGGTGCCGAGCCTGGTCGCCTACGCGAGTTTCGCCAGGCGGTCGCCGGCCCGGGGGGTTCCGGCCCTGGTCGCGGCGCTCATCCGAGCCGCCCGGCATGGAACGCCGCTGGCGGGCGCTCTGGCCGCCTTGGCGGCCGAGGCGCGCGCCAATCGCGCCCGCCGGGCAGCGGAGCGTGCCGCCAAGGCCGCGCCGAAGATCCAGCTCGTCGTCGCGCTTTTGCTCGTCCCGTCGGTCCTGCTGCTGGTCGCGGCGGCGCTTCTCCCTTCGCTGCTCGGGTAGGCCGGTCGCCGGCGCAAGCCACCGTGTCGTACTCCGTCCCTCGGACGGATCGTCGCGGCTTGGGCCGGAACAGCCCGTGCGCGTGCAACTCACCGTGCAGCGCCGAGGGTGCAAAGACTCCTGCACTCCGTCGAGCGCGACTCCGCTAGGCCGTCCCACCGCCCCGCCGGGCTCTGCGCCGCGGCTTCGTGCCCTAGCTCATTGCGTCCGACGCTAAAGGTGGGACGGAGTTCGGCCGATGTGTTGCAGAGTGGGGCAAAGTGGGGTACGTTGCCTCACGAAGTCGGTTCGGGGTGGCGGGGCTCCTCCCACTCCGCCACCCCGTATCGGCTCGTTTCTTCCACCGTCTCTCCAGATGATCTCCCTTGGCTTTCCACGGCACCTTCGATCACAGCCTCGACGCGAAGAACCGCTTGACGATGCCGTCGAAGTTCCGCGCCGTCCTCTCCGGAGCAGTGTTCCTAGTGCGGGGGCCGGACCCGTGCGTAAGCGTGTATCCCGAAGCCATCTACGCGGCGATGGCCGAGCAGTCGCTGGCCGGTCTGAACCCGATGTCGGCGAAGGCCAGACAGATGAGCCGGCTCTTCTACGCCAAGGCGGACGCTCTCGAGCTCGACGGAGCTGGTCGGATCACGCTGGGCGTCCGGCACCTCGAACACGCCCGCTTGACCGGTCGCGAAGCCGTCATCGCCGGTGCGGGCACCTGCCTGGAGATCTGGGACCGCGCGGCCTGGTTGGCCTACGACGCGCAACTGACCGCCGAAGCCTCCGACCTGACAGCCGAACTTGACCGTCCTGCTTGACATGACCTCGGTCCACGTTCCCGTACTCGCGGGCGAGCTGATCGAAGCGCTCGATCCGCAGGCCGGTCACGTGGCGGTCGACTGCACACTCGGCGGTGGCGGACACGCCCGCCTGGTCGCGGATCGTCTCGGCCCAGCCGGGCTGCTGATCGGGATCGATCGCGACCCACAAGCCGAGGAGGCCTTCGCCGAGCTCTCGGCGGAGGTGGCGTGCCGCACGCGCTTCCTGCGCGCGGACTTCGCGGAAGGCTTGTCGACCCTCGTCGAGGAGGATGTGACCGCCGACCTGGTCTACCTCGACCTCGGCATGTCGTCCATGCAGGTCGACACCCGGACGCGCGGCTTCTCCTACGCCTACGACGCGCCGCTCGACATGCGCATGGATCCCGACCAGGAGCTGACGGCTCAGGAGGTCGTCAACACCTGGGAACGCCGTCGCCTCTCCCAGGTGCTCCGCCAGTACGGCGAAGAGCGCTTCGCGGACCGGATCGCAGGGGAGATCGTGCGCCGCCGCGCGGTCGCGCCGCTGCGGACCACCTTCGAGCTCGTAGACGCCATCACCGCCGCCATCCCGGCGCCCGCGCGATTCGGGGGCGGGCATCCCGCCAAACGCACCTTCCAGGGCATCCGCATCGCGGTCAACGACGAGCTCGCCCAGCTCGACGAGGCCCTGCCATCGGCCTGGCGGCTCCTGCGGACCGGCGGCCGTCTCGGCGTGCTCTCCTTCCACTCGCTCGAGGATCGGCGCGTCAAGCGGTTCCTCGCGTCAAGGACCCGCGGATGCATCTGCCCGCCGGATCTCCCGGTCTGCGCGTGCGGTCGCACTCCCGAAGCCGAGCTCGTATTCCGTCGCTCGATCGTCGCGACCCCGGGAGAAGTGGCCGCCAACCCGCGCGCAAGATCCGCGCGGCTGCGTGCCGCCCGCAAGCGCGATCCGTCCGCCGCAGGCGGGAACCTCCCAGGAGTCACCGTATGAACCAATCCGCCTCCGTCCGTGCCCGCACGGCTCACCGTCGGCCAGGGGACCGTGTTCTCGGGTCGTCGCGCTCCGAGTCGGCGCCGCGCCGGATCAGTGGTCCTGTCCACCGGCCGCTTGCGGCCGGCGCAGGTACCGGCTCCGTCGCCGTACCGGCGAGCCGGGGGCGGCGCGGCACGACCGCCTTTGATCGCGTCCGCGCTCTACCGGATCACCGGCTCGTCGACGGCCTCCTGCGGTCACAGGCGTGGATCTGGATCATCGGGATCGCGCTCGGTGGGATCGTCGCGATGCAGGTCTCCCTCTTGAAGCTCAACTCGGGCATCGGGCGCGCGGTCGAGTCCGCCGCCACGCTGGAGCGTCAGAACGCCTCGCTCGAGCTGAGCGTCGCCCGACTCTCGTCGGGGGAGCGCCTCGAGCGGGTTGCTTCGGAGACCGGGATGGTGATGCCCGCCGCGGGATCGGTGGAGTATGTGCGCGTCCGTCCCGGTACGGACGCCCGGTGGGCGGCGACCCGCATGCGGGCGCCGAGTCCAGGGGCCCGCTCCCTTATGGCCAACGGGGGCGTCGCCGTTCTGCCGCAGGCCGCGCAAGTCGCCGGGGAGACGGCGCCGGTGGGTTCGCAGGCCACGACAGCCGCTACGACGCCGCCCGCGACCACATCAGCGCCGGAGACGACCGCGCCGGCGACCACACCGCCCGCGACCACAGCAGTGCCGGAGACGCCCGCGCCCGCGACCACACCGCTGGCGACCACACCGCCGGCCACCCCGGCGGTGGTCAGCCCCGTGCAGCCGTAAGTGGGAGTCGTCGACCGCCGCATCGGCTTCCTGTTCGCAGTCTTCCTGGCGCTTCTCGGCCTCGGGGCGGCCAGGGCGACCTGGATGGGCGTCGTCCGCGCTTCTGACCTTAGAAAGGCCGCTGCCACGCAGCAAAGGCGCACCATCGAGGTACCGGCCCGCCGGGGGACGATCACCGACCGTCGGGGCGTCGAGCTCGCCGTGTCCGAGCCCGCGTCGAACGTCGCCGCCAACCCGTACCTGATGAAGGATCCCCAGCGTGCGGCTCGCCGGCTCGCTCCGCTGCTCAGCCAGCCTGAGGACGTGCTGCTGCGCAAGCTCACCAAGCCTCGGACCGGCTTCGTCTACCTCGCCAGGAAGGTGCCCGCCGAGCGCGCCCGACGAGCCGAGAAGCTGAGCATCGAGGGTCTCGAGTTCATTCCCGACGCTCGCCGGGTCTACCCGCGCGATTGGCTGGCGTCCCAGCTGCTGGGGATCATCGGCACGGACAACGGCGGCCTCGCCGGTCTTGAGCAGTCCCAGGACGCCGCTCTGCGCGGAAAGCCCGGGAAGCGCAGCCTCGTCAACGACGCCCGGGGCGAGTCGGTGTCGCTGCGTGAGCTCGAGCCGGCGCGGCAGGGCTCTGAAGTCAAGCTGACCATCGACGCGCCGATCCAGGATCGCGCCGAGGCCGAGCTGGCGAAGCTCGGGCGCAAATGGAAGCCGAAGGGGGCCACGGCGATCGTGATGGACCCGCGCGACGGCTCCATCATGGCACTCGCCAACTGGCCACGAGTGGACGCCAACGACGTGGCCGGCGCACCTGGCTACGCGACGCAGAACCGGTCGGTCGGCTCGTCCTACGAGCCCGGCTCGACCTTCAAGGCCTTCACCGTGGCGGGCGCCCTGGAGGACGGCGCCGTGACGCCGGGCACCGAGTTCAACCTGCCGCCCACCATCACGGTGGCGGACCGCGAGATCGGCGAGTCGCATCCGCGGGGGTTCGAGACGATGGACACCGCGCAGATCCTTCAGAAGTCGAGCAACGTCGGGGCCATCATGATCGGCCAGAAGGAGGGCGCAGACCGCTTTGACCAGTGGGTGCGGCGGTTCGGATTCGGGGAGCCGACGGGAATCGACCTGCCCGGGGAGGAGAAGGGGATCATCCTGCCCCGCAAGGACTACTCGGGATCCTCGATGGGCAATCTGCCGATCG
>JACCYI010000171.1 GCA_013696535.1 Solirubrobacterales bacterium | reverse complement strand
CTACATCTAGAACGCTAACGCCTTCTTGCGCAAAGCAGCGAGCACCGCGACGCTTCCCGCGTCGGGCCGATGAGCCCGAGGAAGCATGCGAAGGAATGTCGTCTTGCTGGCGCCGTCACGGTCGAGGATGCCGGAGACCTCGCCCTCCCCGACTTCGAGGTCGAGGTGGTCGACCGCGGTCAAGTCGCCGTAGCGCTTGACCGGGCCCTCTGCGTGGACCGCGAGCGTCGAGGTCATCATCGAACTGGGTCAGGACCCCGCCGCAAAACTCCCCGCGGTCGAGGTGTGGGTGAAGGACGCCGGAACCCTCAAGCCCGGGCTCGAGGAGCGCGCGTTCGAGCGCTTTGCCCGCGGCCGGGACACGTCCAGGACGCCCGGAGCCGCGCTCGGCTCGCGCTCGAGGCGACGGCCCGCGAACACGGGGGCAGCGCCTCGCTCACGGAGCTGCACGGGGGGCGGGGTGCGCGCGGCCCTGCGCCTCCCGACGCGTTAGGCGGCCATCGCTCCGCGCCCGGACTTCGGCTCGGTTTGGAACCAGGCCACGACGAAGCAGGCGGCGGCGACCGCGGCGGCCGCGATGCCGTGCTTGACGTGGTGGTGGCTCGAGCCGGCCTCGTGGCCCGGGAAGAAGCTCGGGAGGCTGCCGGCGGGGTCGGCGATGTAGAGCGCCGAGACGATGATCAGGAGGATGCCGGCGAGGACGGCGGGGGCGATGAGCTTGCGGTTCTTGGTCATGGGGTCCTTGGGTGCGGGTTGGACGCGGTCAGGTCACCAGGAAGACGACAGAGAGGACGGCGCCAGTGATGGCGCAGTAGACGGCGAAGGGCGTGAGGCGGTTGGCCTCGAAGAAGCGCACGAGGAAGCGGATTGCGAGGTAAGCGGTGAAAGCTGCGCACACCGCGCCGAGCAGAGCAGGGCCGCGGACGCCGTCCCCTTTGGGTCCGAACAGCTCCGGGAGCTTGAGCAGTGCCGCAGCGCCGATGATCGGGGTGGCCAGCAGGAACGAGAATCGGGCGGCGTGCTCGTTGGACAGCCCGGCGAGCAGGCCGCCGGCCATGGAGGCGCCTGATCGCGAGAAGCCCGGAATGAGGGCGACGGCTTGCGCGGTCCCGATCCCGAGGGCCGCCTTCCAGCTCACGCGGCGCGCGATCACCGCGTCGGCGTCGCCGCCCCCGTCGCCAGGGGCTGGGGCGCGGCGACGCAGGCGCTCGGCACCGTAGAGCATGAGGCCGTTGAGCGTGAGGAACACCGCTGCGGACTGCGCCGAGGCGAAGGCGCTGCGCAGCGCGTGCTCCAGGGCGAGGCCGAGGAGTCCTGCGGGGATCGTGCCGGCGAACAGCAGCCAGCCGAGCTTTGCGTCGGTGTCCTCCGGGGCGATCCCGCGGTCGCGGAGCGAGCGGCCCATGCCGGTGAGAATGCGCTTCCAGTCTTCGAGGAAGAAGACGAACAGCACGATCGCGGTCGCGAAGTGCGTGGCGACCAGGAACGTCACGAAGTAGTCGTCGTTCTGGTGGATGTCCCAACCCAGGAGCCGGGGAAGAATGACGCTGTGCCCAAGGCTGGAGATCGGGAACAGCTCTGCGAAGCCCTGGAGGAGCCCGAGGATCGCGGCCTGGAGGTAGCTGATGGGATCCACGACGACTGAGCCTGCCAGGCACGGATGAGACGAAAATGCGAACGCGACGTGCTCCCACCTCCAGCTCAGGCCCTCCGCGCAAAACGCCGCGCTCGCGGCCCTCGTCGGCCTGGAGTCCACCGGCGTCCCAGTGCCCGGCGAGACCGCGCTGATCGCCGCCGGCATCCTCGCCAAGACCGGACACCTGCAGATGACTCTCGTAAAAGGCAAGGGCGTTCCTCGAGCGCCACGGCCCCGAGGCGGTCTTCCTCGGCCGCCGGGTCGCCGGACTGCGCAGCGCCGCGGCCTGGCTCCTCGCTGCCGTCGCCTCGCGAACTCGGAGGCAAGTCAGATTTGTCTGATAGCGTGACCAATATGGAGCCCATGTCCGCGACCGAAGCCTCCCGCAGCTTCAGTGATGTTCTGGGTCGGGTGTCATTGGGCGCATCGATCGAGGTCCTGCGCAATGGGGTCGCGGTCGCGCAGATCATCCCGCCGTCCAGGCATCTGACGTCCGCTGCGACGTTCCGACGTCTGATCGAGACCGCACCGTCGGTCGACGCCGACTTTGCCGAAGACGTCAGCGCGCTGCGTGCGTCAGTCGGTCCGCCTGCGGGCGCATGGCCGTCCTGATCGACACGGCGCCGCTGATCGCGCTCGAACGCGGCGAGTCACTCGAGCGCTTCGAGGTCTTGCTTGGCGAGCGGAAGCGGGCAATCAGCGTGATCACGGCCAGCGAACTGCTGCACGGCGTCCACCGCGCGAGCCCCGATCACGCAGCGCGACGCCGGGCGTTCGTCGAGCACATTCTCGCGGCAATGGATCCCTTACCACTGACCGCCACGATCGCCCGGGTACATGCTCAGATCTGGGCGGACGTCGAGGCCGCCGGCACGCCGGTCGGTGCGCACGATCTGTGGATCGCCGCCACCGCCGTCGCCCACGGACTGGCGGTCGTGACCGCCAATCTCCGGGACTTCTCACGCGTCCGCGGCTTGGAGATCATCGACTCACGGCGCTGACGCCCTAGAGCCGTGCTCGAAGAAACTGGTGCGCACACTGGTTGGTCACCAATGGGCGGGCTTCTCATCAGCTCGACGGGCGTCGCCCGCGCGTCACTCGACGCATGTCTCCTTCGTGGTCACGCGGGGGACGAGAGACTCGCTCCATGTTCGACGGCCTGCCACATCCATCCACCCGGTGTCAGACCTGGCGGCGGCCAAGAGCTGGTTCGCCGGCATCCTCGAACGGGCGCCGTACTTCGACGAGCCGTTCTACGTCGGCTTCGACGTCGGCGGCTACGAGCTCGGCCTCCTGCCCGACGCCGATCCGGCGGGCGGCGTGCAGACCTACTGGGGCGTCGAAAACGCCGACCGGGCGATGAAGGAGCTCCTAGCGGCAGGGGCCTCCGTGCACACACCCGTGACCGACGTCGGCGGCGACATCCGCACGGGTCTTGTTCGCACCCCCGTCGGCACGCTCCTCGGAGTCATCGAGAACCCGAACTTCGCGCTCAGCGACGACTAGCCCGGCGACGCGGTCCGGCAGCGAGACCGCACATTCGGCTGCTCGCCGCTCACCCGGGGCAATGGGCGCCCCGAGTCCGCGGGAGCTCCGCGCTTGCAGAGCATCAGCGGCATCTACAGGGTGGACGAGCTCTCGGTCCGCTTCTCCACCGACTAGTCCTCGTCCTTGCGGGAGCCGGTGCTAGCCGCGTCGGAGGAGACGACCGACGGCGGCCATCATCTCTGCGGTCTTCTCACCCTGCGCGTCAGCCTGCGCACCGGCGACGCAGTGGCGGGCGTGGTCGTCGAGGAGGCCCAATGCCACCTTGTCCAGCGCGGCTTGGATGGCGGAGATCTGCGTCAGCACGTCGATGCAGTACCGCTCGTCGTCGACCATCCGCTCGACGCCTCGCACCTGGCCCTCGATGCGGGCCAGCCGCTTGAGCAGTTGATCTTTCGTGGCGGAGTAGCCGCGCACCGGTGTGGCCATGGCATGGAGGCTACCAATACCCCCTGGGGGTGCCGAACGCCGGCGATGACGAGGCGTGGGCAGCTCGGATGCCCGCCGAGCCGGGAGCTCACCCGACGCGCAGGGGTCGTTCGATCGGGTGCAGCGCGGAGCCGCCGGAGGCGCCTGAGCCGCGTTCGCCATTCACGTCGCCAGCGTCGACGAGGTCCGTGGGGCCGAGGATGAACACCTCGCACATCAGGTCCGGATGCTGCTGGTTGCCGCTCATGAAGCCGATCACGGGCCGGCCGGTCGCGGTCTCGATCACGGCGGTGAAGCGGTCGCGCATCACGTCTT
>JACCYI010000170.1 GCA_013696535.1 Solirubrobacterales bacterium | reverse complement strand
CCCATTCGCTCTGTCGTAGATGGGCTGGCCACCAGTTCGCGCATCGCTGCGGCCAGCGCGGTGACGTCGCGAGGGGGGACGAGGCGTCCTGTGACGCCGTCCGTGATCATGTCCGCATGTCCGCCCGGCGTCGTACCGATGACCGGCCGGCCGCGGCTCATTGCCTCGTGAACCACGTTGCCCAAAGGTTCGGGCAACGTCGATGGAGCAACGCCGAAAAGCGCCCCATCCCACGCGGCCAAGACCGTCGAATACGGCACGTCGCGAAATACGTGAACGCCATCCGGGAACTCTGTGGGGCTATCCGGGGCTCTCGTACCTATCAGCACGAGAGGAGGGCGGTCGCCGTCCAGCAGCTCGTAGGCGGCGATGAGCTCCTCCACGCCCTTGACACGTCTCAGCGCGCCGACGAAGAGGATGTACGGTTCGGATGGCAACCTAGCCAGAACCGCCGCATCCGGTTCGGCGGTCTCCCCGCCCGGCCGGTAGTCAGGCACGACCGCGAACGCCGGCGATTGCCGACCACTCGATAAGTCCCGGCGCATCACCGAGTCGACGTACCGGCTGACGCTATGAACCAGCGTGGCGCGTCGTGCCAGCGGTCGGCGCGCGCCGAGGACACCGCCGACGGCCAAAGCCGCTTTCGGAAGGCCGTATTCGTGCCGAGCGCAGGTCAGGCACTTGACGGGTGCCGGACCGTCGCAGACCTCGTCTTGACGAAGGAGGGTGCGGAGCGCGCACACGTTCCCGTAGTCACGTGCGGAGACGATGAGGGGGATCCGGGACCGGGCGATGAAGAGCGCGAGCAGACACGAGTAGGTCATCCACCCGTAGCAATGGATGACATCCGGACGCACACGCCGGATGAGCCGTGCGAAGCGAATCGTCGTTTCCGGGTCCGGGAACGGTGGCGGAATCCGGCGAAAAGAATCGGCTGACAACCAATGGAGTCGGGTGACTATCCCATGCAGACGGCGGACACGGACGCCGTGGTCATCGGTCTCGCGCTCGGGCGCTCCGGCCTGCCAACTTGTGGCCACGCAGACATCATGACCCCGAGCGCTGAGATCACGCGCCAGGATCTGTGTCGCCCGCGTGGCCCCGCCGATCAAGGGCGGATAGGAATCGCTTACCAGCAGAAGACGCATACCTACCTGCGGCCTTGGGGCCTGACTCGGTGAGGTCCGTAGCGGCGCCGACTGCGCACGTACGCGAGCGGCCCGTACATCATTCCCCTCAGTTCAAGACGACCCAGCTCCGGCGGATAGTCGTCGCGCTTGTGCTGGTTGACGTGGGCGTCTGGGTTGCGCATCCACCGCAGCCCTTCCGGCAAGCGGCGACCGAAGTCCAGCAGTCGCCTGGGATCGTCGTGCAGCGTCTTCAGGTAGTAGGCCGTCAGCCCCACGCCGTAGGAGTAGACCTGGCGTCGTAGGGCGGCGTAGTCAGGGCGGTGGGCATGATGAACGACTGCCCGCGGTTCGTAGACGATCTGATGGCCGTTCAGGATCGTGCGGAGAAGCACCTCGGAGTCCACACCACCGAGGGCGGGCGTGCCGTTGCCAAGAGCCGGGTCGAATGCGCCCATCGCCCGCAGCCGGGAAGCGCGGAAGGCAAAGTTGTTGCCAGTCCCGAAGATTCCCGCCGCCCAAGGGTAGAGCGGTTCGCCGCTCGGCCGATGGTCTTGGAGGTCGAAAATCCGACGGCGAAAGCCGCGGCTGAATCCGCCGTACTGCTCGAACCAGTCCTGTGCGGGAGTATCGAGTTGCATTGGGAGCAGCAGTCCGGTGACGCTGGCAGCCGCGGGAAACGCCTGGAAAGTCCGCGCCAGCTCGGTCAACCAGTGTCGATCGACGAGGACATCGTCGTCGGTCATGGCGACAAGGTCGTGCCTGATTACTTGAAGGCCGCGGTTCCGCGCACTTGCGCTTCCGGGAGCGTCCTCCCGCGCGTACCTCACTCGGCCGGTGCTCCGGGAATACTCCTCGACGAGGCGACGCGTCGAGTCGGTCACCGGTGCGTTGTCCACCACGATGATCTCGACCCGATCGGCGGGGTATTCACAGGCGAGGATGGAGTCAAGGCAGCGGGCCAGGCGCTCCGGCCGCTCACGTGACGGGACGATGACGCTGAGTGGCGGCGCATCGGTCAGGAAGCGGTCGCGCGCGATCTTGCATGCCGCCGGCTGGCCAGAAGCGATTCCACCGGATGACAACCTGTCAACTGGGCGGAGATCATCGTGCGCGAGATGGGTCTGAATCGCCGTCTTGAGTTCGGCCCAGAGAAGGTACGCGAGGGCGTCGGAACTCAGCCGGCCGTGGTCGAGTTCTGCGGTAACCAATCCCAGGGGTTCATCGTGCAGTCTCGTGAAGACCAGCGCCTGCTCGTATCGGCGGCCGTCGGGAGCGCGAGCTGAGTCCAGATTGGGCAGCGGGCGGGACAACTCGATCTCAAGCAGGCGGGTAGGGGTGAATCCGGGCGACGGCGGCTCAGGTACGGGGCGAAGCGGTCTCATCGTTGCTCTAGACGAGATTCCGCCAGGACAGGTGGCTGTCGTCTGCAGCGAGATCCAAGGCCTGGGCGGCGAACATGGTGACCCAGGCGTTGTGGTGCTCGTGCCCTGAGG
>JACCYI010000156.1 GCA_013696535.1 Solirubrobacterales bacterium | reverse complement strand
GTGCAGGTCCCGGCGGTTCCGGCGGTGCAGGTCCCGGCGGTCCCTGGGGTGCAGGTGCCTGGCGTTCCGGCGGTGCAGGTCCCGGCGGTCCCTGCGGTGCAGGTGCCTGCCGCTCCGACGGCCCCGGTGCTTCGAGGGGTTCCCGCTTTGCCCAGCCCTCCCGCGCCGACGGTTCCTGACCCGGCTCCGGCTCCTGACCCAATTTCGACTCCTGCACCGGTCTCCGTGCCTGACCCGATTCCCGTTCAAGACCCTATTCCCGTCTCGCTGCCCGACCCCGCTCCGGTCGCGGCTCCGGACCCGACTCTCGACCCCGCTCCGGTCGCGGCGCCGGACCCTGTCCCGACTCCCGACCCCGCTCCGCTCCCGGCTCCCACCGCCGCCGTGCCTGACCCCGGCGGATCAGGACCTCTCCTCGGCGGCTGAGTCGTCGTGGGCGGTGAAGGAAGCGACTCGCTGGTCGAGTCGCTGATGGACACCAACCTGTACTCGATCGGGGCGTACTTTCAGGACCGTCACCCCGAACTGGTCGATGAGGTGGTGGCTCAGGCCGAGGACATCGAGTCGTGCGGGATCGCGCGGTACGCCGAGCGCGAAGGCCTCGCACTGGAAGCCGTCTTCCAGACGCTGGTGACCGGCTTGGCCGTTCGCTACCACCGCGCCATCTCGGGTTAGGACCAGCGTGGCATACTGGTGCGCTCGTCGGGGCGTGGCGCAGCCTGGTAGCGCGCGCCGTTCGGGTCGGCGAGGTCCCCGGTTCGAATCCGGGCGCCCCGATTGAGTCAGGGAGTGCGACACGGCCCGACGCGCTCTGGGAAGGCCCGCTCCGGCGGGCTTTTCTGCTTCGCGATCCAGATGCATCAGCGAGGCTGCAAAGGTGACCGCCAACCCAAGCGTCCCCCCCCCCAGGTAGGGTCGCGGACAGCGTGGGGATGCGGCTGACACGAGGCGACGAGCCGGGGCACGCCGGGGTGGGCGCCACGTTCGCGGGCCAGCCCCTCGTGCTGGAACCAACAGGGCTCGACGGCGTCGACGTTGCGGTGCTCGGCGCGCCGTTCGACGATGGCACGTCGAACCGGCCCGGGGCTCGGTTCGGGCCCCGCGCGATCCGCGCCACCGACGATGACGGACGCAGCGGCCGGCCGCACATGACGCTTGGACTCGATCCGCTGGCGACGCTGAGCGTCGTCGACTACGGCGACGTCGAGGCGGTGCCCGGGGATCTGTCGCGGTCTCACGACCGCCTCCGCTTGCGCTTGGCCGAGGTCATGTCAGCCGGCGCGATGCCGCTCGTGCTGGGCGGCGACCACTCCCTCTCGCTGCCAACGCTCCAGGTGCTGGCCGAGCGCTTCGGTCCGGACGGGTTCTCCGTTCTGCAACTCGACACGCACGCTGACACCGCTGCGGAGCTCCACGGAGTTCGTGTCTCTCACGGCACCCCGTTCCGGGTGGCTGTCGAGGACGGTTTCCTCCTGGGTCGCAACATCGTCCAGGTCGGTTTGCGCGGTACTTGGCCAGGGCCGGAGGACTTCGCTTGGATGCGCCGCCAGGCTTTTCGCTGGCACACGATGGACGACGTCATCGAGCGTGGCTTGCAGACGGTCATGCGGGAAGCCGTAGGTCAGGTGGCTGAGCGGGCGCCGCGGACCTACCTGACCGTGGACATCGATGTGCTGGACCCTGCCTTCGCGCCCGGGACCGGGACCCCGGAGCCGGGTGGCTTGACGACGCGCGAGCTGCTGTGGGCGGTGCGTCACGCAGCAACCAGCCTGGACCTCTGCGCGGTCGACGTCGTCGAGGTCAGCCCGCCGTTCGACCACGCTCAGATAACGGCGCTGGCTGCCGAGCGAATAGCCCTCGAGAGCCTCGCCGGTATCGCTGCGCGACGCGTGCGATCTAGCGTCGAGTCCGCTACGCCCCCTCGCCTCTGAGCGCCATCGAAGCCCGGCGCGCCGCGTCCTGCAGCGCCGCCGCGACCGCCTCGACGGCCGGTGAGCGAGCCCTGCGGGTGAGGAGGAACACCTCGCGTTCCAGCCGGCCGTCCGCGAGGGCCCGCACGGCCACGGACGGGTCGCGGTCCGCGTGCACGAGGTCCGGGAGCAGCGCGCAGGCGCCGCCGCTGCGCACGAGCTCCAAGAGGATCAGGAGGTCGTCGGACGCGTGGCGCATATCAGGCTCAAAGCCACCGACCTCCCTGCACGCCCGGATGTGCATCTCGCGCTGACCCGTGCGCAGCTGACCTCCAGCCCAGGCCGCGTCGGCGAGCGCCGAGAGTGGAACGCGACGCGAGCTCGCGAGGACGTGATCCACAGGGAGAACCAGGCGCACGGCCTCGTGCAGGAGCGACTCGCGTACGAGGTCCTTCTGCCGTGGCCGTGGCAGCCCGCTGTACTCGTCACCCACCACGACGTCGAGATGCTGGAGACGCAGCGCCGGCACGGCCGCCTCGACCTCCGCCTCTGTCACTTCGATGCGGATTTCGGGCAACCGGGCGGACAGGGTCCCGAGCGCCGGGGCGACTATTCGCAGCATTGCCGACTGGAAGGCGGCGACCCGCACGGTTCCGGCGGCGGTGCCGTGGGCGAGCTGCGCGAGTTCGGCTTCGGCGGCCTCGACGCCGTCGAGCAGCAACGTCGCGTGGCCGACGAGGACGCGGCCGGCGTCGGTCAGTTGGAGCGACCGGCCGGCCTTCTCGAGCAGTGGCATGCCGGCCTCGCGCTCCAGCACGGCGAGCTGCTGGGAGATGGCGCTCGGGGTGTAGTCGAGCGCTCGGGCCGTCTCCTGAACGGTGCCGCGGGCGTCGAGTTCACGAAGGAGGCGGAGGCGGCGCAGATCGAGCACTCGGTAGAAACGCTACACGGTCACGTCCATGGAACAAAGTGGATCTGAACCGATGCCCCAGCGAAGATACTCTCATGGGACCAGCTCTCTGCCTCCTCTCCGCCGCCGCATTCGGGACCATGGCGATCTTCGGCAAGTTGGCGTACGAGGCCGGCGTGGGCGTCGGGGACCTTCTGCTGGTCCGCTTCACGGTGGCGGCTGCCGTACTGCTCGCCATCGCGACGGCGACCGGCGCCCTGCGCGGACTGCCTCGTCGCGCCGTCGTCACGGGCCTGCTGATGGGTGGCGTGGGCTATGCCGCGCAGGCCGGTCTCTTCTTCCTGGCACTCGAGCGGATGGACGCCTCGATCCTCGCGTTGCTGCTCTACACCTACCCGGCCATGGTGACCGTGGCGGCGATCGCCATCGGTCGTGAGAAGGGCAGCCGTCGCCGCACTGTCGCACTCGGCATCGCATGCACCGGGACCGCGCTCGTCCTGCTCGGTGCCGGAACGGGCGCCCTGGATCCGCTGGCGACCGCCATGGGTCTGGGCGCTGCGCTCACCTACACGGCCTACATCCTGATCGGCGACGGCGTGGTCGGCGGGATCCCGGCCCTGGCCCTTGCCGCACTGGTGGCCACGGGGGCCACAACGACCTTCGCGGTGGTGTCCGTGATGACGGGGGGCCCCGGCCTCGGCTTTGCCCCTGCGGGGTGGGTCGCACTCCTGGCGATAGCGCTCGTGAGCACCGTCGTGGCCATCCTCGCCTTCTTCGCCGGCCTCGCCCGCGTCGGTCCGTCGGCCGCGTCGATCCTCTCGACGCTCGAGCCGCCCGTGACGGTGGCGCTCGCCGCCCTCGCGTTCGGTGAATCACTCGGAGCGGTCCAGCTCGCCGGCGGCGCCATGGTGCTACTGGCGGTCGTGCTGTTAGCGCTTCCGCAGGGCCGGATCGCGGCGCTGGGCGGTCGCAACGGCCGTGCCGAGCATACGGCGGAGCTGGCCTGAATCGGGGCGACGGCCATCGCCAGCACAATCGCACCAGCCGGCCAGGGAGTCACGCTTCTGACTTTGCGCGAAGGCGACGAAAGGAGCTGGACCGATGTGGGTAGGTCGTTAGCAGAATCGGGTCCCTAGCCAACGGCACCTGCAGTCTGCCCTCCGCGCGCGTGATCCTCTGCTCGATGGAGGCGATGTGATTTCCGACCTGATGCGGATGCTCGTCGAGCACGAGGCTCCGAAACCTCGCCCCCGGCACCGAACCCAGGAGAAGACTCGCTAGCCATGCCCGTCGCGTCTCTCAAAGCGATTCTCGAACCCGCCTTCGCGGAGCGGTACGGCGTCGCCGCCTTCAACGTGGTGGACGGCGTCAGCCTGCAAGCCGTCATCGACGCCGCCACCGAGCTCGAATCGCCGCTGATCGTGCAGACGTCAGTCAAGACCGTGAAGTCCTTCGGGGCGAACGTGCTGTACCAGATGTTCCGCGCGATGGCCGACGAGGCGCCCGTGCCGATCACCCTGCACCTCGACCACTGCCCTGAGCGCGAGTGGGCCACGATCTGTCTGGAGTCCGGCTGGAACTCGGTCCTCTTCGATGGATCGCACCTCGACATCGAGGAGAACACGCGCCAGACGGCTGAGGTGGTCGAGGAGGCGCGCGGCTACGGCGCGGACGTGGAGGGGGAGATCGAGAGCGTGCAGGGCGTCGAGGACGACGTCGGCTCCGACGAGGCGGGCGAGGTCCATCCCGTCGAGGTGTCGTTGAAGTTCATCGAGGACACGGGTGTCTACGCGTTCGCGCCCGCTATCGGCACCGCTCACGGGCTCTACGCCGGAAGCCCGAACCTCACGCCTGAGCGCGTCACCGAGATGGTCGAGCAGCGAGCCATCCCGATGGTGCTGCACGGCGGCACCGGCCTCGCGCCCGAGCAGTTCCAGGATCTGATCTCGCGGGGTTGCGCGAAGGTCAACATCTCGACCGCCCTGAAGATCGCCTTTGTCGACGCTCACCGCGAGTACCTCGACGCCAATCCCACCAAGCAGGACCCGCCGGCGCTGCTCAAGCACGTCGGCGAGGCCGTCAAGGCGATGGCGATCGAGCACATGCAGATCTTCGGATCGGCGGGCAAGGCTCGCCCGGCGGTGGCGGCCTGATGCCGGCGCTGTTCTTCGACTGCGACGGGGTGCTCGCGGACACGGAGCGCTACGGGCATCTTCCCGCATTCAACGAGACCTTCGAGCAGGAGGGGTTGCCCGTTCGCTGGTCGGAGGCCGACTACGCCGAGAAGCTGCTGATCGGCGGCGGCAAGGAGCGAATGGCGTCGTTGCTGACGGAGGACTTCGTGCGCGAGCATGGCTTCCCGAGCGACCCCGAGGGCCAGCGCGAGCTCCTCGCCAGGTGGCATCGCATGAAGACGGCGGCCTACACGGCCCGGGTGCAGGCGGGCGAGATGCCGGGTCGTCCGGGCATCGCGCGCATCGTCGACGAGGCGCTCGCGGCGGGCTGGACCCTGGCGGTCGCCTCCACCTCGGCGGAGGAGTCGGTCCGTGCCGTGCTCGAGCACGTGGTCGGGAAGGAGAAGGCCGCGCACTTCAGCGTGCTGGCCGGCGACATGGTGCAGGCGAAAAAGCCGGACCCCGCGATCTATGCACTGGCGCTCGGACGCACGGGTGCGGACCCGGCCGAAACCATCGTCGTCGAGGACTCGCGCAACGGCCTGCTCGCGGCGGTCGGCGCAGGGCTGCGCTGCTTGGTCACCGTCTCGAGCTACACGCAGGAGGAGGACTTCTCCGAGGCCGTCCTCGTGGTCTCGAGCCTCGGGAACCCGGGTGAGCCCGCACAGGTCCTCGCCAACCGCACTCCGGTGCAGCCCGGTGAACAGATCACGTTGAACGACCTGCGGGCGTGCCTGCAGGTCCCTGCCCCTCAGGAGGTCACATGAGCGACGCCGCCCTGCGCGACGCCACCCAGTTGGTACGCACCATCGCTGACACGGTGTTGGAGAACGAGAAGTACTTCTCAGACCTCGACGCGGTGGTCGGCGACGGCGACTTCGGCTACTCCCTCGCGCGCGGTTTCGGCAAGCTGATCGAGGACTGGGACGCGATGGAGTACGACGATGTGTCGGGACTGCTCAAGAAGACGGCGATGGTGCTGTCGAGCCGTATTGGCGGGACGTCGGGGCCGATTTGGGGCACCGCGTTCCTTCGAGCTAG
>JACCYI010000152.1 GCA_013696535.1 Solirubrobacterales bacterium | reverse complement strand
GCCGTAGTGCCGGTTCTGACCGGCGACGCCCCATGCGAACTCGTCGCAGTTGGCCTTCGCCACGACGATCGCTCCTTCGGCCTCCAGTGCGGCCACCGACGGGGCGGTGCGTTCGGGGACCCGGTCGCGATGGATCGCCGCGGCGTAGGTGGTGCGTACGCCGGCGGTGTCGATGAGGTCCTTGACGAGTAGGGGCACACCTGCCAGGCGGCCCGTCACACCGGCCCGCGCACGAGCCAGCGCCTGCTCCTCGCAGATCGTGATCACGGCGCAGAGGTCGCGTCGGCGCTCCAGGCGGTCCAGGGCCCCAGCCACCGCGTCCTCTGCGCTCAGGGTTCCTGCGTTCACGGCAGCGGCGATCTCGGAGGCGGTCACCTCAACTTGCCGCCTCTCGGATCTCCGAGAGCGTCTGGCGAGGGGTGATGCTCTCGGGGTCCATCCGCAGCTCGATCAGCGCGGGACGCCCCGCCCCGAGCGCGTCCTCGAACGCCTGCGGGAAGTCCTCCGTGCGCTCGACCAGAGCGCCATGGGCTCCGAACGCCCGCGCGTACGCGGCGAAGTCGGGGTTGATGAGATCGGTTCCGACCACGCGGCCTGGGAAGTGGCGCTCCTGGTGCATCCGAATCGTGCCGTACATGCCGTTGTTGACCACGAGGACCACGACGGACAGCTTCTCAGCCACCGCGGTCGCCAGCTCCTGCCCGGTCATCAGGAAGTCGCCGTCGCCGGCCAGGCAGACGACGGTGCGCTCTCCGAACACCGCCTTGGCAGCGACCGCCGCGGGAAAGCCGTAGCCCATCGAGCCGCTTCGCGGCGCGAGCTGGCTCGGGTAGTGGCGGAAGGCGTAGTAGCGATGCGCCCACACCGTGAAGTTTCCGGCTCCGCAGGTGAGGATCGCCTCCGGACCGAGCCGCTCACGCAGGTGCTCCATGACTTCGGCGAGTTGCAGCTCGCCGGGGAGCTCTCGGCGCTCGGTGAGGTTCGCCTCGTACTCCGCGCGAGCTTGCGCGACGAGCTCCCGCCGGCCGGCCGGCACATCGAGGGCCCGGGCGGCCGCGGCGAACGGCTCGAGCCCGGACACGATCGCGATAGCCGGCTGGTACACCGCGCCGAGCTCGTCGGGATCCGGGTGGACGTGCACGAGGCTCTGACGGGGGTTCGGGATGTCCAGCAGCGTGTAGCCATTCGACGGGATGTCTCCCAGCCGTCCGCCGACCGCCAGAAGGAGGTCGGCTCCGACGATGCGCTCGGAGAGTGCCGGCGACATGCCGATCCCCGCGTGGCCGGCGTAGACGTCGGCGTCGTTGTCCACATAATCCTGGCAGCGGAACGACGTGGCGACCGGAAGGTTGGCGGCGCGCGCGAACGCGGTGACGTCCCTCCCGGCCTGGGCGCTCCAACCGCCCTCGCCGACGATCATCAGCGGGCGCTCGGCCGTGCTCAGCTTCTCACGGAGCTGTGACATCTCGCAAGCCCCGGGCGAGGCGACGGCCACGGGCACTCGCCGCGCGTCGGGTACGTCGACTGACTCGGAGAGCATGTCCTCCGGCAGCGCCACCACCACCGGGCCCGGCCTTCCCGAGCAAGCCACGGAAAAGGCCCGCGCGATCACTTCGGGCAGCCGCCCGGCCTGCTCGACCTGCGTGACCCACTTGGCGAGCGGCGCGAAGAACCGGCGATAGTCGACCTCCTGAAAGCCCTCCCGCCCGGTCGTCTCGCGCGCCACCTGCCCGACGAGTAGGAGCATCGGCGTCGAATCCTGGAAGGCGGTGTGCACGCCGACGCTCGCGTGCGTCGCTCCCGGTCCGCGCGTGACCAGGCAGATCCCCGGCCGGCCCGTGAGCTTGCCGTAGGCTTCGGCCATGTTCGCCGCCCCGGCCTCATGGCGAGTGGCGATGAGGCGCAGCGGCGCGTCGTAGATGGCGTCGAGGACGGCGAGATAGCTCTCGCCCGGCACGCCGAACGCGAGGTCGGCGCCGTGGAGCACGAGCTGGTCGACGAGGACCTGGCCGCCGGAGCGCATCACGAGACCGGGACCTCGCAGAAGATGGTGGCCTTCTGGGTCTTCGGCTTGTCGGCGTCCGCCGGATCGACGTAGGAGATGGTTCGCTGCCCGGCCAGCGCGACGGGAACCAGCATCACCCGCACGAAGGCGGAGGGCTCGTCCGCAGCAGTGGTCGCGAGAACCGGGTCAGGCCCGCGCTCGAACCAGGCCTGCCGCGGGCCGAAGGTCTCCACCCGGCCCTCTGATCGGATGGTGATCTCCCCGAAGAGCAAGCAGCGGATACCCGGGCCCGGGTGGGTGTGGCGGTGGGCCACGCCACCGGGGCGGAAGTCGACCCGGTCGCAGCGCAGCAGCCACGTCGTGGCCGGATCGAGGTCGATCTTGCGGGCGAGCAAAGCGTCGGCGGGCGCCTCGTCGAGGAGCGCCCACCGGAGAGCGTCGCCCTGCACGCGGGTGGGAGCGGCGAGCGCTTGGCCCGCGGCGAGGTCGTACACGATCGCGTCCGTAC
>JACCYI010000347.1 GCA_013696535.1 Solirubrobacterales bacterium | reverse complement strand
GGCGATGCACAGCCGCTGTTGCTGGCCGCCGGACAGCCGCAGGGCGGGCCGGTCGAGGTCGTCCTTGACCTCGTCGTAGAGCCCGGCGCGCTGCAGGGCGTCGACGACGTGCGGCTCGACGACCTTGCGCCCGGGCCGCTTGGTCGCCTGCTCGCGCAGGGCGTAGGCGACGTTGTCGAAGATCGACATCGGAAACGGGTTGGGCTGCTGGAAGACCATGGAGACGCGCCGGCGCAGCGTGGTGACCTCGAGCTCGTCGACGTCCTGGCCCTCGAGGCGGATCGCGCCCTGGCGGCTTGCCGTCGCGGTGAGCTCGGTGAGCCGGTTGAGGGTGCGCAGGAGCGTCGTCTTGCCGCAGCCGGACGGGCCGATCAGCGCGAGCACCTCCCCGGAGCGGATGGAGAGCGACACGTCCTTGACCGCGGCCTTGCCGGAGAAGAACACGCTCAGCCGCTCGAGCGCCATGCGCTCGGCACCGGCGGTAGTGGTCGCGTGCCGTGTGGCAGAGCCCGCCATCCCAGGCACCGCAGGGCCGCCCGCGTCCGCGACAGGCGCGGTGGCAACCCCCGGCGGCTGATCGAGGACGATGCGCCGGATGGGGGGCGGGACGACCGGCCCGCGGAGCTCGGCCCCGCCGGCGTCTGAGTCCGGCACGGGCGCGGCGGCGATAGGTTCCACGGCAGGTCCTTTGAGGTGACTGGTCACGCGCGCCATCAGGCGCCCAGGCGCTGGGTTTCGAGGCCCGTGCTGGAGCCGCGCCGGGCGATGAGGTCGACGATGAAGTTCAGTGCCACGACGATGAGCAGCAGCACGAAGGCGGCGGCGTAGGCCTTCTGCGGAGCGTTGCCCTCCCCGGACGGCGAGTTGTTGTAGACGTAGGAGGTCAGCGTCGACCCCGTTCCTTTGAGCACGTTAGCGCCTGGCACGCTGCCTTCCGGCTCGAGGCTGAGGGTCGCCCCGAGCAGCACGATCACGATCGCGGTGTCACCTGCGATGCGTCCCATCCCCAGCGCGGCGCCTGTCGAGATGTTCGAGCGCACGCTCGGCAGCAGCACCCGGCGGATCGTCGCGATCCGCGTCTTCCCCAGGCCGTAGGACGCCTCCCTGACGTGCGCGGGGACCGCCTGCAGCCCCTCCCGGGTGGCGCTGAAGACGAGCGGCAAGGCGACGAAGCTCATCATCAGCCCCGCGTTGACG
This sequence comes from Solirubrobacterales bacterium, assembly GCA_013696535.1. Next base: position 1,522 of record JACCYI010000347.1, on the reverse strand, counting down.
AACGAGCGCCCGAACACGCCGCCCGCGTCCGAGCGGAAGGAGAGGATCGCGAACAGACCGTTCTGGAACAGCGCCAGGCCGAAGATCGCGATGACGATCGACGGGGTGCCCGCGATGATCTCGATGAAGCTCTCGACGATCCGGGCCAGCCAGCGGGGACGGCCGTACTCGACGAGCCACAGCGCGGTCATGACCGCCAGCGGCGTCGCGACCGTGATGCCGATGACCGTCAGCAGCACCGTGCCGATGATCGGATCGAGGAAGCCGCCCGTCTCTGACTGCTTGAGACCGACCTGCGGATGCGAGGTCACGAGCTCCCAGTTGAGCTCCTGGAGCCCTTTCACCAGCATGAAGATGGTGATGGACGCGGCGATGGCGCACAGCAGCAGCCCGGCCGACCAGCACGCGAAGAAGGCGATGCGATCGCCGACTCGCCAGTTGGAGATGGACTCCTTGACGGGCTTGGCCGCCTTGGCGCGGGTCTGCGGCTTCAGCGGGGACAGGGTCGCCATCAGATGCGGACGCCGTACTTGCGCATGGGCTGCTTGGCGAAGTAGCCGCCCAGCGAGAGCACGAGGCTCGAGAGCAGCAGCAGCAGCGCGAACGCGTAGATGCTCGAGCGGATCGCAGGGGCGTTGAGCGACTCGACGTTCTCGGCGATCGTCGCCCCGAGCGGGCGCAGCGGCTCGAAGAAGAACGTCAGCCCGTCGAGCGGGTTGGGGGCGAAGCCACGTGACCCCGAGACCATCGAGAGCATGATCGCCTCACCCAGCGCCCGCGCGGTCGCCAGCACTGCGGCGGCGATGATGGCGGGGCGCACCGCGCGCACCGAGACCGTCCACATCGAGCGCCAGCGGTTGACGCCGAGCGCCAAGGCCCCCTCCTTCCAGCTCCTGGGCACCGCGTACAGCGCCTCGGTGATGATCGCGACCATGATCGGCGTGATCATCACCGTGAGGATCATGGTCGCCACGAGCAAGTTCGTGCCGCTGAGCTGCACGACGTAGGCCACGTCGTTCTTGCGGTCCAGCGAGATGAAGGTGTCGGCGACGAAGGGCGCGAGGACGAGGATGCCGATGAGCCCGTAGATGACCGAGGGGACGGCGGCCAGCAGCCGCACGACCGGCACGACCACCCGGCGCAAGCGGGCCGGCGCGAACTCGACGATGAAGATCGCCGACAGCAGGGCGAACACAAGGCCGAAGAGGACGGAGAAGCCCGTGGTGAGGATCGTGGCGTAGACCAGCGGCCAGGCGTGCAGGGCGTAGTCGGCGCCCGTGGGCTTGAGCCCCGTGTTGATCTGGCGCCTGATGTCCTCGTCGACGTTCGGGCCTCCCGGAAGCAGCCAGCCGACGAGGTTGTTGTGCTGGAGCGTCGGCATCGCGCGGATGAGCACGAAGACGACGATCAGGATGACGAGCGAGCAGAGGAAGACGGCCACCGCGCCGAGCGTGCGCTCGGCGCGGTGGTCGCTCCAGGGCTCCCGGAAGAGCGAGCGGAACATGCGCCTCGACCCCGGGAG
>JACCYI010000134.1 GCA_013696535.1 Solirubrobacterales bacterium | reverse complement strand
GTGCATGACTCCGCGCGTCCCGCTGATCGTCAAACCGGGCGAAGGGCCGAGCGTCCGCGGCCCCGTCGGCGGGCCGCTGCTCTTCAAAGCACGAGCGGAGCAGACCGGCGGGACGCTGACGGCGCTGGAGAACGTCATCCCGCCGAACGAGGGACCACCCGTGCACATCCACGCCAAGCAGGACGAGGCCTGGTGGGTCGTCGAGGGCTCCGTGCGCTTCCGTCTCGGCGACGACCTCGCCACAGCGCCTGCCGGCACGTTCGTCTTCGTCCCGCGCGGCAGCGCACACGCCTTCCGCAACGACGACGCGACACCGGCGCGGCTGCTGGTGCTCTTCACCCCAGCCGGGATGGAGCCCTTCTTCGACGGCATGGGCGGCCTTGAGACGATCGAGCCGGCGGATTTCGCGCGGCTCGGCTCCCAGGTCGGCATGACCGTCGTCGGGCCGCCACTCGGACCACCCGAGCCCTGAGCGGCGTTCGCCTCAGCGCACCCCGGCGCGGGCGAGAAGCGACTCCTCGCCGAGGAGCGTCTGCGAGGTCGCTCGGCTGATCTCGACGTGCACGAGCTCACCCGGCGCCGCGAAGCCGTCGAAGTTGACCGCCTTGCCATGGCGTGACCGGCCCCGCAGCCGCGTCGGATCGGTGCGCGACGGGCCTTCGACGAGCACCTCGAGGGTGCGACCGACGAAGCGCTGGGCGCGCTCGCGTCCGCGGCGCTGCACGACCTCCACGAGGCGCTGCATGCGCTCGGCCTTCTCCTCGGGCGTCACGAGCCCCTCCGTGACCAGCGCCGCCTCGGTGCCGCGCCGCGGGGAGAAGACGAAGGTGAAGGCGCCGTCGAAGCCAACCTCCTCCACGATCGCGATCGTTTGGCGGAAGTCCGCCTCGGTCTCCCCCGGAAAGCCGACGATGACGTCCGTGGTGATGGCGCAGTCCGGGACGTGCTCGCGGATGAGCGCGACGCGATCGAGGAAGCGCTCGCGGGTGTAAGTCCGCTTCATCGCCTTGAGGATGCGCGAGGAGCCGGACTGCAGCGGCAGGTGGATCTGCTCGCAGACCGCATCGAGCTCCGCGTGGGCGAGGATGACGTCCTCGCGCATGTCCTTGGGATGTGGGCTCGTGTAGCGGATGCGCTCGATTCCGTCGATCGCGTCGACGGCACGCAGCAGCTCGGAGAACTGCCGACGCTGGGGCCGTAGGTCCCGCCCGTAGGCGTTGACGTTCTGGCCCAGCAGCGTCACCTCGCGCACGCCGTCGGCGGCCAGGCGCTCGCACTCGGCGACGAGGCCGGCGTAGGGCCGGGAGACCTCGCGGCCGCGCGTGCTCGGCACGATGCAGTATGAGCAGCTCATGTTGCAGCCCACGGAGATCTGCACCCACGCCTGGACCTCGCGCTCGCGCTTGGCGGGCAGGTCACCGGCGAACGACTCGAACTCGAAGAAGCCCTGGACGGTGAGCGACTCCGCCGTGAGGAACTCCGCGAGCTTGTGGACCTGGCCGGGCCCGAAGGCGACGTCGACGAACGGGAACTGCGAGAACACCTCGTCCTTGACGGACTGCGCCCAGCAGCCACCGACACCGATGAGCGTGTCCGGCCGCCGGGCCTTGACGGCCTTCGCGCGGCCGAGGTGGGCGGTGAAGCGCGAGTCGGCCTTCTCGCGGATCGAGCAGGTGTTGAAGAGGATCAGGTCGGCCTGGTCCTGCTCCGGCGCCTCGCAGTAGCCGATCGACTCAAGCATCCCCTTCATCCGCTCGGAGTCGTGCTGGTTCATCTGGCAGCCGAACGTGGTTAGGTGGTAGCACTTCATTGCGGCAGGGAGGGTACCCCGCGCCGTAGAGCCCGGGGATCGTCGACGGCCGCCGCTTCCAGTCGATTCGAGGCAGAATGCGACCGCGCGGGCGCGCATGCCTCTGTTCGCTGCCATTGGGCTCGCATGCCAGGTCCGCGCAACGTCACGACGCAAGCAGCCCGCACCTGCGGGCTGGCTTCGTTGCCTTGAGGGCCGCGCGCGCGGGACAGAGACGTTTCGGACGGGCATGTCGAGTCTGCCCTCCATTCACGGGGTGTCGCCGAGTTCGCCGTTAGGGCATGACGGGCGGCGCGATGAACTCAACGTTGTTCGCGCTGCATACCGCCGCGACGCGCTCGAAGTCGCTCGGCGCCAGCCCAACGAGCCCGGCGAACATCGACTCGTAGTCGCTGTCCGCCGAGAGGGCGAGCGTCATCAGAACCCGGGCTTCTCGGTCACCGGCGACCCGGAAAGCGTGTGGCTTTCCCTTTGGCAGCACGACCGTGTCGCCAGCCGCCACGTCGAAGGCTTCCGCTCCGATCTGCATTCGCAGCTCACCGTCGATCACGAAGAACATCTCGTCGTCTCGGTGATGGATGTGCAGCGGAACGCCGGTTCCCGGCGGAGCCACCTGCACGAACGAGCAGAGCGAACCGCCGCTCATCTCCGACGTGACCTTCCAGATCAACTCCATCCCCATGAATGAGAGCTGTGCCCCATCCCCGGCAGACGTGTGAGCCTGCGAAACGTCGGTGGCAGTCATCTGTTCTCCTCTGATGGGACGCGGCCAAAGGGCCTAAGCGTGCGCGAGACTACTCCGCGCGGCGCTGGGGGCCAATAACACAT
>JACCYI010000133.1 GCA_013696535.1 Solirubrobacterales bacterium | reverse complement strand
GTCGACGGGGGCCGTTCCTCGACCACATCGGCAACGACGATGCCATTGCGGCGGGTTACCGTCCATAGCCGCCGCGAGGCCACATCGAAGAAAAACTCCAACTCGACGCGGGCGGCGGACTCGCGGCCGCTTGCGACGTCGACGACGGCCGCGTCGGGTGCAGGCCGATATACGACGCTGTGGATCACCGGCTGGTCGCCAACGGCCGCGAGGGCGGAATCAACGACACTCGGCCCGTCTCCTGGCCAGACAACGAAGACCGCCAAGACGGTTACGGCGATGGCCGCGGCAGCCAGTAACGCACGCGGCGCCCGCTGCCGCTGCGGGTAGCTGGTGTGAATGGCGACGGTTACAGCGAGGAGCTCGGGCTCGCTGGCGAACAGCTCGAGGATCTCAGGATCGTTGATCGGTCGTCTGCGGTCACTGCGACGGGTCATGGCTCGATCCCGGCGCTTTCGAGCGACTGCTGCACACGTCGAATGGCACGCGAGAAGCGCATCTTGCAAGCGCCCTCCGTGATTCCATGGCGCGCGGCGATTTCGGCGAAGCTACGTCCTTCGAGCACCTTGAGGATCACAATCTCACGCTGGTCGGCCGGTAAGAGCTCGATCGCGGCGCGCACACCGGAAGCGATAGGTGCTCCGTAACCATCCCCAGGATACTGCGCCTCCTGTTTTGCGCTCATCTCCTCGGCCCGTCGTGATCTTGTGCGCCGGCGGATCTCATCGACGAATCGCCGCTCGGCGACCGTGTAGAGCCAAGCCACCAGCGACGTCGGCGACGTCTCGGAGTGGGAGAGCGCCGCCGCCGCGTCCGTGAACACCTGCTGCGCTAGCTCCTCTGCCTTGTCAGCGTCACCAGTCTTCCGCAGCAGGAAGCGATAGATCTGCGCGTAGTGGGCGCGGTAGGCCCGCTCGGCTGGCGTCGGTTCGTCGGCCACGTTCCGGTCGTACATCTGCTGCCGCACATGCAGCCTTGATTGTCTCGAGTTAACGCTCCCAGTCTAGTCTCTTGACCCGAAGCCCTCGGCTCGGCGAACGACCGCCAAGGTTCACGTGCGACTAAGGCTCGCAGCTGTTACCTGCACGCTGCCCGCGCGACTTCAGAGTAAGCGAAGTCGTAAGGAGATCGCCATGCTCCAACATCACGTGACCCGGCCGCGCGGAGCCGATGTTGCGCCGCACTCGGTCTTCCTCGAAGGCCGCTTTGGGCGCCTGTTTCGACAACCTACCCGCCTTCGACCCGCCGCTCGATGCCGAAGGCGAGCCACTGCGCGCGGTCGCTGAGTCGATGCGTGAGGCGGCAGAAGAAGTCCAGCCGGAGAGCCAGTGGGCACCGACACGCGAGGAAGTCGATTCAACCATCCCCGCCGGCTACACCTACCTCGGAAAGTTCATCGATCACGACATTACCTTCGACCCCGTTTCGAGCCTGCAGCGACAAAACGACCCGAAGCGCTGCACGACTTCCGCACGCCGCGCTTCGAACTCGATTCTCTCTACGGTGACGGGCCGAACAACGACCCGTTCATGTACGACGCCGACGTCGACGCCGGCCGCACGACGATGCTGCTCGGGCGCAACGAGAAGCAGCGAGTTCGACCTTCCGCGGAACGTCCTGCCGGCACACGTTCCAGCGATCCAGCTTCCACAACCGACCGTGCCTGCCGGACAAGAGTTGCTCCCGGTCAGCGTCTCGCACCAGACCGACTCCGAACCAAGGGCGCCGAGCGACCGGAGTTTCCGCGCGCCGCCGCCGACGTGGCGGCGGTCACGAGTGCCGACGAGTCGACGCGCTGGTACGTCGTCCGCTCCGACTTCCCGATGGAAGCGTGGCTGCGCATCCGCGACCGCGATGCGGAGGAGCCGGCCGAGGCGCGCGGGACGGAGATCGTCGACGCGCTTCTCGGCGACACGGCCGTCAGGCGCTACGTCTCGCCGGCAGCCCCCTCTTCTCGCTGACGTCACAACAGCGGCCGGTAGCGTTCCTCGTCGATGTTGTCCTGGCCGGTCGCGTAGCGGACGAGGCGCAAGCCTGCCCGTCGCGCTCGGTCCCCAGGTTCTCGCGGATCAGGCTGTAGGCGGCGCAGATCTCCTCGTGGTCCGGCTCGAGGATCGCCTTGCAGACGACGTAGGCCACGACGTCGACCAGCTGCAAGCCGGCCTGGGCGCGCGAGTCGGCGAACTCGAGCCCGTGCTCGAAGATGCGGTTAAGGCTCAGCTTGTTGTCTCCCTCGGAGAATCGCGCGATGAACGGGTGCACCGGTTCTTGGTGCCACGTCGCGTGCAACTCGTCAACGCCGAGCGCCTCCTTGGCGTTAGCGAGGTACTGCTCGACCTTGTCGACGAACGACGTCGGGCAGATGAGCGCCGCCTGGACGTAGGCGTCATAGCGGTCGTCGGGGAATGGCGGAGTCGCCGCTCTGATCCCGTAGTTAGATGTGCACGCCCGAAGGCTGCCCTACTAGGCGCGCATCTCGCGTGCGCTTGACCCTGCAGACGTGGGACATGCGGTTGTGACCAGCTCAGTAGCACCTCAATGAGCCAATCCGGGCTACGAGGAAGCAGTCCGGACGTTCATGACCGCCCCGTGGCGGCGCGCCTCGGGAGATCCGGGGGTTCCTTGGGTTTCCGAGCGCGTCGTGCGACGATGCGAGGACGCAAATGGACGCCCGCCACGACGAGACGTTGTGCCCGGACTCGTTGGACGACAAGACTGCCCGCGAGTGGCTGTCGCTCTCCGACGAGGTGCTGTCGAGCCGGGCTGAGCCGTCCTCCTTCCGCGTCAACGACGCGCTGATGGCCGCGTTCGAGCGCGAGCCACAATCCCCAGCCGCCCCGGCCTATCGGCTGTGGCTCGCCGACAACCTGGCAGGCGATGGGCACCTGGCCGATGCGGTCGCCGCATACGACGCGGTGGTCGAATGCGCGCAGTCGGCTCCGCGCCTGCTCGAGGCGCTCGACCCCGCGGTCGGCGCGTTGTTCCACAAGGCCCAGGCCTCGGCGCAGATTGGCGCGACGTCGACCGCGATCTCGACGTTCCGGGAACTCGCGTCGCTGACGAGCGACGATCC
>JACCYI010000082.1 GCA_013696535.1 Solirubrobacterales bacterium | reverse complement strand
GCGCAAGGGAGTCCATCCGCCGCCGAGGAAGCGTCCGCGAGCGTCGATCCGGACCTCGACGATCGCGCTGAGCGCCAGGGCACCGGTCGTCGGGAACGTGTGGTAGCCGACGAGATTCCCGGTCGAGTAGATGATCGGCGCGTTTCGGCGCAGTTCGACGCCGCGGATGACGTGCGGCCCTGACCCGAAGACCGCGTCGGCGCCGGCGTCCACCACGGCGTGGGCGAAGGCCCGGGTGTCTCCGCGTCGCTCACCGAACGCGACTTCCTCGCCGACCGGCGTGTGCATCTGACCGGTTCCCTCTCCCCCGGCGTGCATCACCACGACGACGACGTCGGCGACTTGAGCCGCCTCGTGCACCAACCGGACCGCCGCCGGGATGTCGTCCAATCGGGCCGCCCACGGGTAGGCCGCGAATCCGATCACCGCGACCGACACGCCCTTACGGCGGATCACCGCGATTTGCGGGCCCAGACCGGTGTGCATGACTTGGGCCGAGTTCAGGCTCGCGGTCGTGTCGGCGAGCCCGAGCGGGCCGTAGTCGTTCGCGTGGTTGTTGGCGAGGTTCATGACGTCGAAGCCCGCCCAGGCGAGCGTGTCGGCGGCTACGGGAGGGGCCTGGAACGCAAAGCAGTTCGGCGTGGCGAGCGGGCACTTGGCGGCGCCTCGGGTTCCGACCACTCCTTCGAGGTTGCCGATCATCACGTCAGGCTCGAGCAGCGTGTCCCGCACACCGGACAGGAGGTCGCGCCCCCCGTTCGGCGGGATACCGTGCCGAGATCCCAGCACGGTGTCCCCGGCCCATCCGACGCTGATGGTCTTCGGGGGACTCGGTGGTCGGCGCTCGAAGGTGTCGCCGGCGCCCGTCTGAGCTTGAGCCTGGGTCGAGGAGCCGGCTGCCCCGGCGCCGCTCAATCCGATCACCAAACCGAGCGCGAGCGCGAAGCCCGCCAGGAAGAACAGCGGCAGGAAGTGGGTCCAGGGCCGCTTCGGGACCGGCGCCATAGCGTGTGGACTTCGCCTCGGCAGGCCTGATTCCTCGCGCGAGGCATCGGGGCCCAGCGGGTGGAGCAGGACCCGGGCCGTGTCTTGGCCACCTTCGCGATCAAAGCGTCGAAGGAGTTGGTTGCCCGCCGGAGTCCACAAGGGGGAGTAGATCAGTGACCACGCGACGCGCACTGACCATCCTCGCCGCGGTGACGGCGGGCTGCGGCGGCGGGAACGATGACAAGGGCGGCAAGGCCGACGCCCCCATCCGGGGGCAGACCATCACGGTCTGGAACAACGAGTTCCAGCCTGATCGCCTGCAGGCGACCCAGGCGATCCTTGACGACTTCACGCAGAAGACCGGCGTCAAGACCAAGCAGGTCCCGGTTCCTGAGGATCAGTTCTCCACCCTCATGACCAACGCCGCGGCGGGCGGCGACCTGCCCGACGTCGTCCTCGCCACTCCGGTGGGCGACTCCCAGTCCTTCGCGCGTGAGGAGCTCTTCGACGGGAAGGCCGCGCAGGCGGTCGTCGACAAGCTCGGGCCCGACACCTTCTCCAAGAAGGCGCTCGACATCGTCAGCGCGGACGGTGTCGCCACCGGCGTCCCGAGCGACGGCTGGGGCCAGCTGCTCATCTACCGCAAGGACCTCTTCGACAAGGCCGGCCTTTCGGCGCCCAAGACCCTCGACGACGTGCGAGACGCCGCCGCGAAGCTCAACAAGCCCGGCCAGGCCGGGATCACCCTGGCCACCAAGGCCGGCGACGGCTTCACCGCGGAGACCTTCGAGCACGTCGCCCTCGCTGCGGGGTGTCAGCTCGTGGGCGACGACGGCAAGGTGACGTTCGACTCGCCCCCGTGCGTCGATGCCCTCAAACGGTATTCAGAGCTCGCCACCAAGTACTCCGTCAAGGGCGCCCAGGACGTCGACTCGACGCGCGGCACCTACTTCGCCGGCCGCGCCGCGATGATGTTCTGGTCGCCGTTCCTGCTCGACGGCATGGCGGGGCTGCGCAGCGACACCAAGCCCTCATGCCCCGAGTGCAAGAAGGATCCGGCCTTCCTGGCGAAGAACAGCGGCCTCGTCGGGCCGCTCGCCGGCCCCGCCGGGGAACCCAGCCAGTTCGGCTCGGTGTCCACCTTCAACATCGGCATGGACACGAACACGAAAGCCGCCCAGGCGCTCGTCGAGTTCATGATGACCGACGGTTACGTCCGCTGGCTCGGGCTCTCGCCGCAAGGCAAGTATCCCGTTCGGTCCGGCGACAGGGCGGAACCCGAGAAGTACTCGAAGGCATGGGCGAACCTCGAGAGCGGCGTGGATAAGAAGGCGCCGTTGAGCGAGTCGTACTCCAAAGAGTCCATCGCCTCGCTGGGCGAGGGGTCAACCGCTTCGAGCGCTGGGGCTTCGCGCAGGGCCAAGGCGCCCTCATCGGGGCGCTCAGCGGAGAGCAGCCGGTGGCCAGCGCGGTGGCGGAGGTGATCGGCGGCAAGGATCCGGCGCAGGCGGCCAAGGAGACCCAGGCCACCGTCGACGAGATCAAGTCGGGGCTCGAGTAGGAGCCAGCACATGGCCGCCTCCACCGAGCCGGCCTCCAAGGCGGCCCCAAGGCGTCGCGCACGGAAGGGAAACACCCGTGCGCGGCGCGACTCGCGGTTCGGAGTAACGCTCGTCTCGCCCACCTTCATCGTGGTGATGGCGATGGTGATCCTGCCCGTGCTGTGGGCGCTCGTGCTGTCGTTCCAGCGGATCCGCCTGTCTGGCATCCGCCGGCTCGACGTTTTCGGCGGCGAGTACACGCTGCGCAACTACGACCTCCTGCTGGGCTCTTCGGATTTCCTCACCGCCGCGCGGACGACCCTCCTCTACTCCGTGCTGGGCACCGCGGGAGCGATCGGGCTCGGGCTGATAGCCGCGCTGCTCGTGCGATCGTCGTTCCGCGGGCGCGGGATCGTCCGGGGGATCATGCTGCTGCCGTATGTGGCGCCCGTGGTGGCGGTCACCTTCATCTGGCAGGTGCTGCTCTCGCCACAGCTCGGGTTCGTCAACGCGATCGGCACCGACTTCCTGGGCTGGGATTCGCCCATCCCCTTCCTCAGTCAGGAGAAGGGCGACATCGGTCTCTTCGGCGTGAGCGTCGGCGTGCCGACCGCGCTGCTGATGGTCATCCTCTTCGAGTCGTGGAAGTCCTTTCCGTTCGCCTTCCTGTTCATCCTCGCGCGTCTGCAGGCCGCGCCGCCCGAGCTCGAGGAGGCGGCCCGCGTCGACGGCGCGACGCCGACCCAGATCTTCCGCCACATCACCCTGCCGCAGATCGCGGGCGTCATCGCGTTGATCGCCGCACTGCGCTTCATCTTCACCTTCAACGCGTTCGACGACATCTACCTGCTCACGGGCGGGGGCGCCGGAACCGAGGTCCTCGCGACCCAGGTCTACTCGTTCCTCAACGCGCGCAACGACGTGGGGGCCTCGTCCGCAGTGGCAATGTTCATGGCTGCGGTCCTGGCCGTCTTCCTGTTGGTCTACATCAAGTTCTTCGCCGGCCGGGAGGAGCAGACGTGAGCCCGTCACCGAGGCGCAAGTGGTCTCGCTACTCGGTCGAGACGCGGGCTCTGAAGCTTCTGCGGCCGTTGGGGATCGCGTTCTTCGTGTTGATCAGCCTGTTCCCGTTCTATTACATGATCCTGCTGTCGATGCGGGACATCTCGGAGGTCATCGAGTCGCCCGGATCGATTCTCATCGGGCTCGGCGATATCTCCTTCGACGCGTACGATCGCGTGCTGCGCTCCGTATCGGACGGCGGCGAGGGCTTCATCCGCTTCCTCATCAACTCGGCGTTGCTCGCTTCCGCAACCGTGGTCTTGACGCTCTTCGTGTCGATCCTAGGGGCGTACGCGGTGGCCCGGCTGCAGTTCTTCGGCCGGCGACAGATCCACTTCCTGTTCCTGTCGGTCTATCTCTTCCCGCCCATCCTGCTCGCGATCCCGCTCTTCGTCGCGTTCTCCAAGCTCGGCCTGCGTGGGCAGCTTCCGGTGCTCGTGATCGTCTACGTCGCCCAGACGCTGCCGATCTGCGTCTACATGCTGCGCAACTACTTCGAGACTGTGCCGAAGTCGCTTGAAGAGGCAGCGGAAGTGGACGGCGCCACACGGCTGGGGGTGATCCGCCGCATCACGCTTCCCCTCGCCTTACCGGCGATCGCCGCAACTTCGCTGTTCGTGTTCATGATCGCCTGGAACGAGTTCCTGTTCGCCCTGCTGTTCCTGGTGGAGGAGCGCGACAACTGGACCGTCTCCCTCGGTGTGTCGCAGCTCAAGAACATCGAGACGCCGGCCACGACGCTCATGGCCGGCTCCGTAATCCTGACTGTGCCGATCATCGTCATCTTCCTGTTCGCTGAGCGTCTGATGACCGAGGGCCTGACGCGGGGTGCGGAGAAGGGCTAGCTAGCTCCCCATCCGGCGCAGACCGATCATCACGAACAAACCGAAGCCAGAGGCCAGACCGAGCAGCGCGAGCAGGCCCGGATAGGTGTGGGTGAGGCTCGGGGCGATGCCCGAAACCGTGGCTTGGCGCCCGAGCTCGAGCACGTGGGTCACGGGGTTGAGGTCCGCCGCTCCGGCCAGCCACCCCCGCAGAAGCCCCTGCGGCGTGTAGGCCGTGGATAGGAAGACGGCGAGAAAGACTCCCTGTTGCATCAGCGGACCCGCCTGCTGGGTGCGGAAGGTGAGCGCCATGAAGACGCCCCACAGCCCGGCCACTGCGCAGAACCCGGTCGCCGCCACGTAGAGGGCGATGAGTCCCAGGATGCCGCCCGGCAGCTCCGCCCCGAGTGCCAGACCGACGAGCAGGACCACGGTGGTGGGAACCAGGGAGCGGGTCACCCCGCCCAGTATCGGCCCGGCCACCAGGCTCGACCGCGGAACCGGGGCGACGAGCAGCCGGTCGAAGAGGCCCTGCTCGATGTCGCGCGCGAGATTCGCGCCCGTGGCCGCGCCCGCGAAGCCGGCGCCTTGTAGGCACGACAGCGGCACGACCCACGAGAGGTAGGAGTCCGTCGGAAAGCCGGCGAGCCCGCTGAGGCGGCCGAACTGCCCGCTCGTCCCGAGCAGGAAGACCACCGGGGCGACGGTGGCGGGCAACAGGGCGCCCCGGACGCGCAGAACCTCGTTGAGCGAGCGGCGCCACAGCGCGAGCGCGACGGGCAGCGCGGAGATCGCGGCGCTCATGTCGCGCGCAGACGAGCTTCGAGCGCCATCGTGGCCAGCGCCGTCATAGCGACGGCAAGCCCGACCGCCGCGGCCACGCCCGACCCGAAGTCGCCCAGCCCGGGGTCGCCGGACAAGAGGCCACGGATGGCCTCGACCACGTAGGTGAGCGGGTTGTAGACCGACAGGTCGCGCAGCGCGGGAGTCAGCAGCGGACGCGGGAGGAAGGCGGGCGCCGTGAAGAGCAGCACGAACACGAACGGGAAGATGCTCTGCATGAGCGCCAGCGAGCCCGTGCGGATGGCGATCGTCGAGGCGATGGCGCCGATCCCCACCGCGGTCAGCGCGGCGAGCAGCACGGTCAGCACGACGGCACCCACGCCGCCGGGATAGCGAGCGCCGAACGGCAGCGCCACGAGCAGGAAGAAGGTGGCTTGGAGCAGGCCGAGGCCGAGCGTTCCGCAGAGCCGGCCGAGCACCAGGCTGGCCCGACCGACCGGGGCGGCCAGGAGCCGGTCGAAGAAGCCGAACTCGATGTCTGCGGCAAGCGCGGTGCCCGTGGTGAGACCGGCCAGAAGCGCTCCTTGGACGATCGTGCCGGGGATGACGAACGCGATGTAGGAGGCCACGTCGGGGAAGTCACGCAGGCCCTGCGCGGCGGAGGTCCCACTCGCGATGACCGCGAGCAGCATGAGCGGGAGCACGAAGGTGGGCATCAGCAGCTGGGCGCGGCGGAACTGGACGCTGAGCGCCCGCCGCCCGAGCGCGAGGATCACCCGCCCCTCGCGCCTCACGTGCCGGCGCCCTCGAGGTCTGATCCCGTGACCGCCAGGAACACGTCATCGAGGGTCGGCGACTCCACCTCGACGCTCTCCACCGCGATGGAATGCTCGTCGAGCGCCCGCACCGCTGGGGCGATCGCGGCCTTGCCAGCGCGCGTACGCAGCGCCACCCGGGTCGGGGTGCCCTCGTGCTGGGGCTCGAGCGCCCCGAGCCTCGAGAGGGCGTCGCGCGCCCGGTCCGCATCGTCCATGTC
>JACCYI010000079.1 GCA_013696535.1 Solirubrobacterales bacterium | reverse complement strand
GCGGAGCGGACGGCGCGGGCGACGGGCTGCAGGGACTCGCGGCCCGGGTCGAGGCCCTCGACGGAACGCTGACCGTGGGCCCCGGTAAAGCCAACCGCGGCACTTGCGTTCGCGCCCGGATCCCCGTCGCCCAATGAAGGTTCTCGTCGCCGAAGACGCGCCGCTTCTGCGCCAAGGCATCGTCCGGGTCCTCGAACTGGCCGGACTCGAAGTCGTCGCTCAGGCGGCCGACGCGGACGATCTGCGTCGCAAGGCCCGCGCGCACCGGCCCGACGTCGCGGTCATCGACATCCGCATGCCCCCAACTCACACCGACGACGGCTTGCGCGCCGCCATCGAGCTGCGCGCCGAGCGCCCCGAGCTCGGTGTCGTCATCCTCTCCCAGCACCTCGAAGAGGCGTACGCCCAGGAGCTGCTCGCCGACGGTGCCCGAGGGGCGGGCTACCTGCTCAAGGACCGAGTCGGGGACCCCGAGCACTTCGCGGACGCGGTCCGCACGGTTGGCGAGGGCGGCTCGGCGATCGACCCGGAGATCGTTGCGCTGCTCGTCGGGCGCCGCACGGGCGACGATCCCCTGCTCGAACTCACCGCCCGCGAGCGCGAGGTGCTCGCCGTCATCGCCGAAGGACGCTCGAACGTCGCGGTCGCCCGCGCGCTCGTGGTTACCGAGGGCGCGGTGGAGAAGCACGTCCGCTCAATCTTCGCCAAGCTCGACCTCCCCGTCGGCCCAGACGACCACCGGCGTGTCCTCGCCGTGCTCGCCCACCTCCGCGGCGCGGCGCAGCACAACCAGTAGCGCCCATACCGCCCAATCCAGGCCCCCTCGCAGGCCGACGGACGTGGCAACCGACTGCCGCTTCACCGGCGGCCACCATGAACATCAGCTACCCAGGAGGCCGGGTGCGCCCGGGCCGGTTTTCCCTTCGGTCCGTAGTGGGGTCGGGCCTTCAACCGGTCCCGCAGCCGACGATCGAGCACCATCGCCTCGGTCCGGACTTCGTGGTGCCCGGAACCAGAGGACGCAGCCATTGCCGGCGCCATGTTTCGGGCGGTCGGGTCGATCTGAGAAGAACCGCGGGAGGCCTGTGTGCGGCTATAGCGATTAAGCTCGGCCGCGAGCTGACCGACCCGGCGAGGTTCCACACGAACGTGCCCGGTCTCTTCCTCGTGAGGGACGCGACCGGTAGCTGCCGTCAGTCGCCAATGCGATCGCCGTGGGTCAGAGCGCCGCGGCGATAATCGTCGGTGGCCTGATGACCGAAGCCCAGAACCTCGCTGCGGCAGGCGCCGCATGAGCAACAGATCGCAACCGACCCGTCGGCGAGCTGATGCGATACGCCGCCTGGTCGCGCTTTCCCTCGCCTCCCTACTCGCCCCCACCGTACTCCTCGGACAAGTGCTCACCGACCACTTGCACGGCCTGGTGGTGACCGCGGCCGGCGCCATCGTGCCGTTCGGACTCGTGCTCGCCCGGATGGCCGGGCTCGTCTCCTTGCTCGACCGCACGCTGACGAGCCGCCAGGATCTCGAGCACCTCGTCCGCCACGACCCGCTCACCGGGCTGGCCAATCGCCTCCTGCCCACCGGGCGCCTCGCCCTCGCTGAGGACTTCGGCCGATCGAGCTGACGTGCCGGGGACGTTGAACGCGGTGGGGTGTCAGATTCTGGGTGGCCCGATTGAGCCGCGAAGAACGAGCTGTGGTGGCGCTGGCGCGTAATTCGGCGCGGGCCTTCCGCACACGAGCGCCATCAGCGCCGCTGCCGACGCTTCGCCGAGGCCCGCATAGTCGATTTGCACACTGGCGAGGTCAGCCGGCGATGCGATCGGGGAATCGTCGAAGCCGGCTATGGAGAGGTCGCGTGGGACATCCAGGCCGCGTCTTCGCGCCTCGGCGAGGCCGCCGATCGCGAGCAGGTCACTTGTGTAGACAACGGCGGTCGGGGCGTGATCGAGCACGCGCAATGTCGCCGCGCGGGCCAGCGGATCGGCGAGGACGGCGTGCGTCGCGGGCCCGGCCGGCAGATCGGCGCGAGCAAGCGCTCGCTCCCACTCCTCGCGACGCCGCATCACGTACTCGTAACGGTCGAAGCCGCCGACGAAGCCGATCCGCTGATGACCGAGCCCGATCAGCGTCTCGACGACTGCCGCCATGCCGGCAGCATGCTCGGTCTCGACGGAAGGGAACGAGCATCCCGGGCCGGGCCGTCCCGCGACAACCGCGGGGACGCCTAGCCGCTCGATCAGAGCAAAACGCGGGTCGGCGATCTGGACGTCGGTGAGCAAGAACCCGTCCACACGCCCTTCGGCGACCAGCCGGACGTACGCGTCAGGGTCAACCTCCTCACGGGGAGAGTCGCGCACCTGCAACAACAAGCCTTCGTCGTGGCTGGCGAGTGCGCGCTCGACACCAACCAGGAAGCGGATGAAGAAGGGATCGACCTCGAGGTTGCCGAGTGCCCGCGCAAGCACGAGACCGACTGCGCCGGCACGGGCGGACGTAAGCGCACGTGCGGGCGCACTCGGTCGCCAGCCCAGCTCTTCAGCGGCCTCAAGGATCCGCCGCCGGGTGTCGTCTCCAACGCCGGTACAGCCGTTGACGGCGAAAGAGACGGCTGCGATCGATACGCCGGCTCTGCTTGCCACGTCGGTGATCGTTGGGCGAGTGGGCGTGCTCATCTTCTTGACACGCTAGTCCCTGGTCCCGGGGCCGCTCGGTTCGAACGGCCCCGGGGGTTGTTCGGATGGTGCTATGCGGTGGTGATGACCAGCGTGTGGCGTTTATGCGGCGCGACTTCGACCCATACCTCGAGTCCGCGATTGGTCTCTCGCGTCTCGTACTCAGCGGTCGCTTCACCATCCACAACGACCGCTTTGGGGGTTGCGTCGCGCGGCAGCGTGTGGCCGATGCGCAGTTTCTGCAGGCGCAGGTCACTCGCGTCGACGGTGGTCGCGTAGCGCTCGCCGGCGCGCGAGGCGAACACGTCGGCCGAGCCGTCGCCGACGCGGATGTTCGATCCCTCGACGTTCGGCTGGCCGTCGGGCACCTGCGGTACGACCTCGAGCCACGCGCGACCCATGTGGGGTCGTACGCCCAGTTGCTGATGTACGACCGCCCAGGCGCTGCCATAGTGACCCCATGCCTGCATGAACATCGACCGGCAGGTCCAGCAGCGGTCGATGTTCGGCGGCGTGCCGATCGTGCCGTCTTCGAGGTTGGACGGCATGATCTCGGGCATCGCGCCGGGCTGCTCGTCCGGCGTGCCGGCAGTCGCCGACTGCGCGAACTGCGTCTCGGCGTTGGCGTCGGTGTAGCGACGCTGCTGCTCGGCGCCAAGCCGGCCGTAGTTGCCCTCGCCGACGGCCTGGATCCCGGTGTTGAGCGAGAAGATGTTCGGCTCGCCGGCCCCCGTCGGCCCGCCGCCGCAGCCGGTGTGGAACAGGCCGCGGTTGCCGGGCCGAGAGCCGCTGTAACAGCCGTTCTCGCGCGTCGCGAGTGCACGAGACCCGTTCTCGAACGCTGCTAGGCCGGGAACGAACTCCCCGTCGACGAACAACTCGGCCTCCATCGGGTCGACGCCGATCCAGTGCTTCTGGTTGATCTTCTCGTTTCCGTCGCCGCGCAGCGAATCTGCGTACTGTTGATCTGACTCGATCCACCACTCGTCTTCGAAGCGTTCCGCGAGCGCGTCGGCCTGGTCCTCGGCCTCGTTGGCCCGCTGCTCCTGGCCGACGGAGCGCGCCATGTCGGCGTAGTCGTAGAGCCCGCGGATGTAGTAGACAGCGTTGTCGAGCTTCTCCTCGCCCATCCCCGGCCGCTCGACGTTGCCGTTGCCCTGCGGCCAGCCGTCGCCGTCGTCGTCGAGCTGCGTGCGCACGTACTCCAGGTTGCGCCGCGTGAAGTCGAGCATCTCGTCGCGGAACTCGTCGTCTCCGGTCCAGCGCCAGATCAGGGCCACGGCGCTCGGAAACTTGACGATCTCGTCCGTGTTGAAGTCGTACTCGGGCGTCCCGGTCGGGCTTGTGCCGCGCACGTCCTTGCCGTACCAGACCGAGCCGTCGGCGACGACCTCGTGTACGACCACGCCAGAGCCATCGCTGAGGATCTCAGAGATGTCGCGCAGCGCGCGCATGTGGTCCTTGATCGGTTCGAACTGCCCGAGGGTCACACTGGCGTGCGCGGTGTACTCACCGTCGACGCCGAACAGCCATGGGTAATCGGGAAACCCCGCACCCACCCAGCGAACGCGCGGCACGTTTCCTTCAGTCGTCCACTCCTTGCCCTGATCGGTCCAGCGGATGTTCAGGTCGTCGGACTCCTGCGTCAGGTCGGCCAGGTTCTGCTTGCCCCACGCAATCGAGTCTTCCAACAGTCGGTTGCCGGGCAGGTTCAACTCAGACCAGCGGCCGAGCGCTGCGCGCGACGCCTGCTTGGCTCGTAGC
This sequence comes from Solirubrobacterales bacterium, assembly GCA_013696535.1. Next base: position 1,285 of record JACCYI010000079.1, on the reverse strand, counting down.
AAGCCCTGCGGGTTCGCGATCAAGCGCCGGTACTCGGCGCGCGCCTCGCGCACCGAGTGGTGTGAGCCCGCCACGGCGATCCAGATCGTGGTCGAGCCCCCGCCGCGAAGCTTCACGCGGTATTGCAACCGTCCCCCCGTGCCTCGGCCGAACGGCCCGTCGTCGCACTCCTTCGGCATCGGCACCGGCGTCTGGTCGGCGGTGCAGCGGCGGCCGGCGCCGAACGGGCCGTAATGCCCGGGGCCGGTCCGGCCACCGGCCGGGCCGCGGTCAGAGCCGACGATCGCGGTGTAGCTGTGCTCCTTCCCCTCGAGCGGGAGCTCGCCGACGTCGCGGAACTGCAGCGTGTCGCCGTCGAACTTCCCCGTGTCGGGTAGATTGTCCATCGCGTTGGGCACCGTCCCGCCGAAGCCCCACGGGTACTGCGTCATGAGCTCGGAATGGGCATCGACGCGGATCCGCGCCGTCCGCTCCCGGCGGTCCGTATTGATGAGCTTGAGCCCGATCAGTGCGCCTCTGCGCCCATCGGGCACGAAGTCGGTGCGCTGAAGCTTGAAGCCGGCGATCGTCGGCAGCTCGTAGCGGGTGTATCCCCAGCCGCTGGTGAACTTCGTCGCCGGGCCGACCCATTGGCCGTTGACGCCGAACGAGAGCGAGTCGAGCAGCTTCAGCGGCGGCGTCACAATGCCGCCCATCTCGCCTGTGATGTGCCAGCCGTTGGCGTAGAACCGTCCGTCCTCGAACGCGAGCACCTGGGCCCGCGTTCCCGCCGCGACGCCGCGACGGTCCTCCAGCCGATGGTCCACTGACAGCTCCGGCGTTGCCGCCGACGCCGGTCCGGCCATCACGGCCGCGAGCGCGAACCCGACTCCAACTGCACGCTTCACCCGCACTTCACACCTCCCCCGTTGAGACCCATCACCGCGACGCTTACCATGCCGAAACCCCTCGCGCCGAAACTCCTCCTAAAGCGCTTCAGTGACCACACCCGGGAAGATACACCCGACGTTCAAGTCCTTGCTCGCTCGTCTCGCCCGATCCTGTTCGGACGATCTCACAAGCGCCAGGGTGCAGAACGCCGACTCCACGCCGTCCTGGCGGCGCCCAGTACGCCGCGTCTGCTCCGACACCCCCGCCTCCAGAGCCGTGACGACCTTCGGCACGGGTACTTTCCTCATGGCCGTTCCTCCTGTCCTCGTCGGCTTGGCTTGATCGCCCCGAACGCCTCCAACGCGAGCGGACGAAGCGGGAGGACCGGCGATCAAGGTCCTACGAGACTCTCGAC
>JACCYI010000044.1 GCA_013696535.1 Solirubrobacterales bacterium | reverse complement strand
CACCAACGCACGCCGTCATGCCACCGCGCACCGCATCGTCGTGCGCGTCACGGGACCTGGAACGCGGCTAAGCGTCGAGATCTCGGACGACGGTCGGGGGTTCGAACCCGACCGGCAACCGTCCCTCATGTACGGGCAGGGACTGAGGGGGATGCGCGAGCGCGCCGAGTTGCTCGACGCCCACCTGGACGTGCGAAGCGACCGATCTGGCACCACCGTGCGGATGCAGGCCGACCTGAGAGCCGAGTCTGCCACGAGACGGACAAGGGTCCTCTTGGTCGAGGACCACGCCACCGTCCGCGAAGCGCTCGCGGCGGCCTTCGAGCGCCACAGCGATATCGAGGTCGTCGGTCAGGCGTCGTCGCTCTCCGCCGCTCGCGAGCAGCTCGCAGGCGTCGACGTGGCGGTCATCGACCTCGGCCTTCCTGACGGCTTCGGTGCAGATCTCATCGACGACCTCTGTCACGCCAGCCCCCGTGCTCAGGCTTTGGTCCTCAGCGGCGCCTTGGACCGCGCCGAGATCGCGCGAGCAGTCGCACGAGGCGCTGCCGGCGTGCTGCACAAGACAATGCATCTCGACGACGTCGTCGCAGCGGTTCGCCGCCTACGCGCCGGCGAGACGCTTCTCCCGATGGAGGAGATCATCGAGCTGCTGCGCTTCGCCGGCGATGAGCGCGAGCGCGAGCGTGACGACCGCGCTGCACTTGCCGAACTCACGCCCCGCGAACAGGAAGTCCTCCAAGCGGTCGCCGAGGGCCTGAACAGCCGGCAGATCGCCGATCGACTGCACATCGCCGTCCGCACCGAGCGAAACCACATCGCAAACATCCTCGCCAAGCTCGGCGCGCACTCCCAGGTCCAAGCGCTCTTGCTCGCGCTGCGATACGAAGTGGTCGAGGTTCCGAGAAGTGCAGCCCCTCGCCCGCCACCGGAGTAGCCCCTGAGGCCTCAGTGATGCGTAGAGCAATAGGCGTCGCGGGCGGCGCTGCTCTGCACTACGGGTAGATAGGCACTGCCGCGACGTAACGCCTCGGCTTGGGATGCGGCGTAGGCCTCTATGTCCGCCGCGACTGCCGCACGGGCCGGCTCGTTTCTTGCGGTTGCCAGGCGCTCCGCGTTACGCCACGCGATCTCGCGCCACGTGGGGATGATCTGGAAGAGGCCGACATCGTCGACGGCAGTCGGGATGTTCCCGTCGTCAGCGGTCGGATCGAAGCGGCTGGCGATCTCGGCGATCAATCCGTCCGTCACGCGATTGAGGAACACGTTGACCTTGTCGTGGTCGGCCTTGCGGCTGGTTCCGTTGGGCTTCACGAGGCCGATCCCGGCCAGGACGAACGGAAGATCGCGCTGAACGTGCGCGTTGATGCCGAGCGACAGGTTTCCGCTCGCGGGCATCGTGCGCTGATCTGCGGCCTCCATGGCGACCCTCCACGCGGGAGGCACCTCGGCACGCCGTCCGGCCTGCCAGTCGTCTGCGGCGTCGAAGAAGTAGCGGGCGAACACGGCATCCTCGTGATTGACGAAGGCCGTGTCCTCGAAGAAATTCGGAACCCGGATGGTGCTCCGATATTCCTCCGTGGTGCGCAGGTACGCCAGAGCGAAGATGGAATCGTGGTCACAGGCCGCGGCAAGTGGATCGAAGCGTCGGCGCATCTCGCGGATCACGGCGTCGACGCACTGCACCCGGCCCGCCGTGCACTCGTTCTCGCTCGACGGATCGTAGCCCTCGGTGAGCCCAGGCAGGAGCGCAGACCACCCGACGAACGGCGGGTCGTCGGCCTGTGCGCTGCTCGGCAGGCCCAACCCCAACACGCCCGCTGCGAGGAAGCCGACGATCCACTTGGTGCTCTTGTACCGCGGCCGGTCGCCGCTCTTAAGCGTATGGTGGTAGGGCATGTCATGAGTATTACACCTTCTGACTCATTCTCAGCGGCCTGGGCCGGTGGTGAGGACGCCGTTCGCGAGGCGACCGCGGAGGCGGTCAAGTGGCTGGCCGGTGCACGTCCCAAGCTGGTCGTGTTCTTCGCGGACGCCGAACGGCCCTCAGATCAGGTCATCGAGCAGGCCGTCGCCGGGTCCGGCGGCGCCCCGCTGGCGGGGATGAGCGCAACCGGCGTGATCACGGAAGACGGTTTGCGGCATGGCGGTTGTTCGGCGATCGCATTCGGCGGTGAGGATCTCGCAGTCGGCATCGGGGTCGCAGGTGAGGCCTCACGCGATCTTCGAAGGGCGGGCGCTGCGGCCGCGGTCGCGGCCGTGACCGGCCTGGCGCTTACCGCCGGTCACGCTGTGGTCCTGCTCTTCGTGGATCCGAAGTCCGGCGACGAGCGCCAAGCGATCGCCGGCGCCTATGAGGTCGTGGGCGGTCGGGTCCCGCTGGCGGGCGGTGGCGCCAACGGAGCGTCTCCGACGCTGTACGCCGACGGGTCCGCACACGCGGACGCCGTGGTCGCCGTAGCGCTCAGCTCCTCCGCGAGCGTCGAAGTGGCCACCGCCCACGGGTGTCGCCCCCGCGGGACACCGGCGCTGGTCACGCGGGCGCGAGGGCGGACCGTGATGGAGCTCAACGGTCGGCCCGCCGAGTCCGTGTACCTGGAGCTGGTGGGCCGGCCCGGCGCCACGTTGACCGACGCTGAGTTCGAGGCGCTCGCCGTGCTGCATCCACTCGCGAAGCCGGAGCTGCGGGGTCACCTGCGCCTGCGCCACGTGACCGGCCGGGCTACGGACGGAGGACTTGCGTGCGTCACGCCGATTCCCCAGAACGCTGCGATCTGGCTCGCCGAGCAGACCGAGCAGACCATCGTCGAGAGCGCTGTGCACGCCGTGGACGCAGTTACCCGCAACCTCCCGCGCCCACCGAAAGCGGCACTGGTCTTCGATTGCGCGGCCCGCAGACGCGCGCTCGGGCCTCGAGTCGCCGAGGAGGCCGAGGGTCTGGTGTCGGCCTTCGGAGGCGAGCTCGCGCTGGCTGGGCTCTATACACGCGGCGAGGTAGGCCGAACGCGCGGCTCGAAGGGGGACCTCAACCATGCTGTCGTGGTGGTCGGCTTCGGCTGATTCGCTCGGCCCGTCGAGCGATGGGCTCCTGAGCCGCTTCCTCGAGGCCTCGCGCCGGGCGGAGATCGTTTCGCTGGTGAATTCGGCGCGCTCCGAGACCGAGGTCGCGCGAGTCGTCGTCGAGGAGCTCGGGGATGCACTCGAAGCGGAAGTGGCGTTCATCCTCGCCACTGATCCGCGCCGCACGACACACGCGATGCTCGGGCAGATCGGACTCACCCCGGAGCAGGCCGGCACCATAGGTCGGCAGCGCCTCTGCGCGGAGGCGTTCGACGGACTACGAGCGCGAGCGCATGGCGGTCAGAACCTCCTGGAGCTCGGCGCATGCCGGCTCGTGCTCTCGCCGTGGGCTGCGGACAACGGACGCCGAATACTGATCGGCGCGGCACGGTTCTATGACGAGGGCTTTGATCCTGGCGAAGTCGCGCTGCTCGAGGCGGTCACCGAAAGCGTCGGTGACGCGCTCGAGCGGGTATGGATGGCCACCGAGCGCGATCAGCACGTCGCTCGGCAGACGGCGCTGGTGCGGGCCGCCAAGGCGCTCAACGCGTCACTCGTGACAGACGATGTCCTCCAGACCCTGTGCAAGGAGATCTCCGAGGCGCTGGAGGCCGACGTCGTGGCGGTGTACTTCGCCGATAAGAGCGGTGGAATCAGAGCTGTCGCCGGGCGCGGCGTTCCTGACGAGGCATTGGGCGGTGGTCAGCCCGACGACGCGCCGTGCGCGTCCGTGATCCGTACGGGGCTGCCTGTGGTGTTGCATCCGCTGCCCGACGACGGTGAAGTGGAGCTCGGGCTCAGAGGAGTCACCGGAGCCCGCTGCGGCTTTGCGGTTCCCGCACGGCGTCGAGCCGACGTCGACGGTGCGCTCCTGGTCGGATTTGCGGCCGACCGTTCGATCGTGGACTCCGACGTTGAGCTGCTGGCCGGCTTCGCAGAGCTCGCCGGGATCGCCTACCGGAACGCCGACGAGCACTCAACGATGCAGCGCGCCGCGATGCTGGACTCCCTGACCGGGTGCTTGAACCATGGGTCGTTCCACAGTCGCTTGCGCGAGGAGATCGCTCGAGCCGAACGCACGAGCCGCCGCCTCACGCTCATCTCCATCGACTTCGACGACTTCAAGTCGGTCAACGATCGCTTCGGACACCCGACGGGTGACAACCTGCTGCGCACGCTGGCCGACATTCTGCGAGATGCGGTGCGCGGCTACGACCAGGTCGGGCGGATGGGAGGGGACGAGTTCATGTTGTTGCTGCCCGCCACCGGGGAGGAAACCGCTCGGCGGGTCCTCGAACGCGCGCTCACGGCCCTGGCGCAGGCCCGGCTTCCGGATGGCGCCGCGATCACCGTGAGCGCCGGAGTAGCCGACTGGCGGCTCGGGGAGGATGCGAACCATCTCGTCGAGCGTGCCGATCGCGCGCTGCTCGAGGAGAAGGCGGGCCGCCGCGACCGCGCGAAGCGCTCAGGGGGCACGGGAGCGCCCCCGGCTTCACAGGGGTCCGCCGGCGGCGACGAGCATCGGCAACTGCAGCGGCTCGTCATGGCAGGGGCGCTCGGCACCCGGCTCGCCCGTCTGCTCGATCAGCGTGCCATCGTAGGGTCGGCGATCGCCGACCTGCATACGCAGCTCGGATACGAGCGCTGCCTCATCGTGCGTCGTCACCCGGACGACGCACTGGAGATCCTGGCCGCAGCCCGTCCGGAGGCGCGCCCGATGGGAGCCGAAGAGTCCCGATTCGACCTGGCGGGCGGCGATCTCGAGCGATTCGGAGCCTCGCGCCGCGCAGCGGCGGAAGGACAGCTGGTTCTGATCAGCGACGCAGAGCCCTTCCTCGTGTCCGTGAGCG
>JACCYI010000002.1 GCA_013696535.1 Solirubrobacterales bacterium | reverse complement strand
GCCCACGCCCGACGACCCATTGCTGATCGTCATCGCGCGCGCCTGATCAGGCGGCGAACAGGGTCAGCAAGGGCTCGCGTTCGCCGCGCAGTAGCGCGAGATCGACCTCCACCCAGGCGAGCCCGCGCGCCTGCGCCAGCACGCGCGCCTGCGGCTTGACCGTCTGCGCTGCGAGCACGCCGCGGCAGCCGGCCGTGGCCGGATCGGCGCGGATGCGCTCGAGGTAGCGCGAGAGCTGCTCGACCGCGTCGATCGTTCCCACACGCTTGATCTCCACGGCGATCCAACCGTCCTCACCATCACGGCACATGAGGTCGACGGGGCCGATGTCCGTCGGCCACTCCCGGCGCGCGAGCCGGAACCCCTCCCCACACCACCCGGGAGCCTCGGCGAGCAGCTCCTGCAGGTGGGCCTCGATCCCGTCCTTCTCGAGGAGCCCCGCGTCGCAGTCCATCGCGTGCTCCGAGTCTGACACGACCTCGGTGAGCCGGATGTCCAGGCGATCCTCCCCTTTGAGCTTCCGAACCACTATCGCCCCCTCGGACTCCTCGATCGCCGTCGGCGGCGTCATCCAGTTCAGCGGCTTGTAACCGCCGGCGTCGGCGTGCACGAGGACGGAGCCGTCCGCCTTGATCATGATCAGCCGGAGCGCCTCGGGCAGGCGCGCGGTCAGGCGGCCGGTGTAGTGGACCTCGCAGCGGGCGACGATGAGGCGCATCGGACTGCAGGCTAGCCCGGTCAGAGGCGGAACCGCGAACGGGTCAGGACCGTCGGGGGCGAAGTGTCTTGACCGCCGACGGGAACCCACGGCGCACGATGCCGCGCCAGTCCGAGTCGCCGCGGAGCACCGCGCCGACGGTGTTCTTGGCCTGTTCGAGCGTGAAGTGCGGCGGCAGCATGATCTCCGCCGGGTCGACCACGGCGTCGATGACCGTCGGCCGGTCGGCCGCCAGCGCCCGGTCCCAGACGGCGTCGATCTCCTCCGGTCGCTCCACCCGCACGCCGTCGAGCCCGAGGTTGACCGCCCACCGGTCATACCGGACGTCGGGGATGATCTGGGCGTCGTCGAACTTCGGCATGCCCTCCGAGCTGCGCTGCTCCCAGCTCACGAAGGACAGATCGCGATTGTTGAGCACGAGCACCACGAACCGCGGGTCGCTCCACTCGCGCCAGTACTTCGCGACGGTGATCAGCTCGTTGACGCCGTTCATCTGCATCGCCCCGTCGCCGAGCAGGGCGATCAGCGGCCGGTCGGGATGGGCGAACTTGGCCGCAATGCCGTACGGCATGGCACCGCCCATCGAGAGCAGCGTGCCGGAGAGGCTGGCGAGCATCCCGGGCCGGACGCGGACGTGGCGGGCGTACCAGGCGGTCGCGGTGCCGCAGTCCACGGCGAGCATGGCGTCGGCGGGCAGGCGGTCGTCCAGCGCGGTGAACAGGCGCTGCGGGTTGATCGGGTCGGCCGGCTGCGCGGCCAGCTCGCGCTGCGCCTTGCGCCATCCGGCGGTCGCGCTCTCGACCTCCTCCCGCCAGGCGGCCGGAGGCACGTGTCCGGCAAGGACATCCAGCAACGCCGACAGCGTCGGCGCGGCGTCGCCGGTCAGGTTGACTTCGGTCGGGTAGCGCAGACCCATCTGCGCACCGTCGATGTCGATCTGGACCGCGCGCGCCTGACCTTCGGGCGGATAGAAGTCCGAGTACGGCATGTTGCTGCCGACGATCAGCAGCCGGTCGCAGCCCATCATGAGATCCCAGCTGGGCCGCGTTCCGAGCAGGCCGATCGCCCCGGTGACCCATGGTTCACGCTGGTCGACCACGGCCATCCCCAGCAGCGCGGTGGCCACGCCGGCGCCGAGCCGGTCGGCGATGGCGACCACTTCGGCTTCCGCCCCGAGGGCTCCCTGGCCGACGAGCACGGCGACATTCTCACCGGAGCGCAACACCGAAGCGGCGGCCTCGAGGTCGGTGGCGGGCGGGACCGTCGGCCGGGAGCTCGGGGCGTTGGAGGTGTGGTGGTAGCCGTGTTCGTGGGGTGGCGAGAGCACCGCGGGAAGGTCTTGAACGTCGTTGGGGAGCACGAGCGCGGTCACCGTGCGCTGCGAGAGCGCCGTGCGGCAGGCACGGTCCACGAGGTGACGGACCTGGCTCGGGTCGTCGAGTTGGGCGAGGAACGCCCCGGCGACGTCCTTGAACAGGTTGAGGAGATCGATCTCCTGGTAGTAGCCGCCGCCCTCCGCGGTGAGCGCGGTGTGCCCGACGAGCGCGACCACGGGCTGGTGGTCGAGCTTTGCGTCGTAGAGCCCGTTGAGCAGATGCACTGCGCCCGGTCCACTGGTGACGAGCGCGCAGCCGATCGGGCCGCCGCCGTACTTCACGTGCGCCGTGGAGCAGAAGCCGGCCGTCTCCTCGTGGCGGACCTGCACGAACTGGGCGTGCTCGCCGATCCGCTGCAGTGCGGCCGTCATCCCGTTGATCCCGTCCCCGGGATAGCCGAAGTAGCGGCGCACACCCCAGGACGCCAGCCGATCGACGATGTGATCGGCGACCGTCGGCTTGTGGAACCCGTCGGGGAGTTGATCGGTGGCGGGCTGCTGGATCGTCATCGGGTGATGGTGACAGCGGCATCTCGCGAGCTATGGGGCTCTGGCCGGCGCCCCTCCTACCGTCCGGTTGGTGAGGCCTGCGATTCCGTTCCAGAGAAGGTCGTAGGCGACGGCGGTGACGGTGGCGCGGTCGATCTCCCGATTCGCCCACCACCAGGCGGCGAGCCCGTTCAGCGCAGACTTGGCAAGCTCCGCCAACATGAGGGACGCCTGCTCGGATGAGACCTCGACGCTCAGTTCGATGCTACCGGCCCGGGCGACGATGGTCTCGGCCAGTCGCGCCGTCGCCGCGGTCTGGATCCGCCGGTGCAACGACTCGATCTCCGGGTCGGCTGGAGCGTCGCGAAACAGCATCCTCCATGCGCCCGGGTGCTGCTCGACGAACCCGAAGAACGCGGCCACGTTGGCATGCAGCACCTCGGCCAGCGTGGCTGCGTCCGGCACCCGCGTGGTCGCCGCGACCAGGCGCTCGGCCTGCGTCGAGAGGAGCTCCTGGTACAGCGCCCGCTTGGACGCGAAGTGGTCGTAGAACACCGGTGTGGTGATTCCCGCCGCGTCGGCCACCCGCTCGACGGTCACCGCTCGGTAGTCGTCGGCGCCGAAGAGGCCGTCGGCGGCCTGCAGGATGCGCGTCCGCCGTTCGGGAGCCGTCAGGCGTCTGCGGGGCCTGCTCGGGGGTGTCCCGGCCACGGAGCACAACCTACCGGTCATCAGGTGTACAGTGATTTCCAGTACCTGATGTCGACTAGGTTGGAGGACTGCATGAGGACCGTGAGGCTGCTGCTGATCGCAGGGAGCCTGCGCGCCGGGTCCACCAACATCGCCCTCCTGCGGACGATGGAGGCGCTCGCGCCCGCCGGCGTCACGACGCTGCTCTACGAGGGGCTCGGGCGGCTGCCCCACTTCAACCCCGACGATGACGACGGGACGGGCCACTCGATCCCGTCGTCTCGGAGCTGAGGAGCCGGATCGCCGGCGCGGACGCGGTCGTCATCTCGACGCCCGAGTACGCCGGCGCGCTGCCGGGCTCGTTCAAGAACCTGCTCGACTGGACGATCGGGGGCGGGGAGCTCTACGGCAAACCGGTCGCCTGGGTGAACGTCGCGGGGTTGGCTGCCCCCACCGGCGGGGCCGACGCCCACGAGTCGCTGCGAAAGGTGCTCACCTACGCCGGTGCGGACATCGTGGATGGCGCTTGCCGCCGGATTCCCGTCCCCAGGGGCGCGGTCGGCGACCAGGGGCTCATCACCGACACGGACATCCAGAACCAGGTGACCGCAATGCTCGAGGCGCTCTTGAACCACCTCGCTCCTGCGGCAGACCGGTGAGCGGACTCAAACCGACGCCTGCGAGCTACTCGCGGCCGATGTGGCGCCGCAGTCGGTCGAGACGGTCATCCCACTCGTCGCCGACGGCCTCGAGCCACTCCGCGGCCTCACCGAGCGGGTCCGGCGTCAGCTCATAGCGCGTCTCGCGCCCCTCGCGATGCCGTTGCACCAGCCCGGCGTCCGTGAGCGCGGCCAGGTGCTTGGCGACCGCTTGACGGGTGATCGGCAGATCCTTGGCCAGCTGAGTGGCGGTGACCGTGTCACGGGTCAACAGGCGGCGCACCACCGTGCGGCGCGTCCCGTCCGCCAGCGCGAAGAAGACCGCGTCGAGGCGGTCCGGCGTCATGTCGTCGCCGGCTTCAGGCCGGGACCGCGGCGAGCGTTGCCCCAAGCGTTGCCATCCACGGGCCCCAAGCCTGAGCGCCGG
>JACCYI010000378.1 GCA_013696535.1 Solirubrobacterales bacterium | reverse complement strand
CCTCCAAGTGTCGCCCCGGACTGTCTTCAAGGCTCAGCGCGGCGGCGATTCCACCCTGGGCCCAGTAGGACGCCGTGTCGGCCAGCGGTCGCGCCGACACGAGCGTCACGTGCCCGCCCTCGGCGGCGGCCGTCAAGGCGGCGAAGAGCCCGGCGGCGCCGGCTCCGACGACGATCAGGTCGGACTCGGCGCCCATGCAGGGGCTACGGTACCGCCGTGGCGCAAGATCCCCTTTGGCTGAGCGACGGTGATGTGGGCGCGCACGACGTGCCCGGGCACCCGGAGCGTCCCGAGCGGATCCATGCCCTGGAAGCCATGCTCGAGCGCCACGAGGACTTCGGATGGGCCCGGGCGCAGACGCCCGAAGCCACGCGGGAGCAGCTCGAGGCCGTGCATCCCGCCGCGCACCTGAACTTCATCGCTGAGATGTCCGCGGCCGGAGGGGGCGCGATCGACGGCGACACCATCGCGACCGCCGGGACCTTCGGGGCGGCATCCCGCGCGGCAGGCGGAGCGGTCGCAGCCGTCGACGCCCTCTTCGCGGGCTCACCCGCGGTGTTCTCGGCCACGCGGCCGCCCGGCCACCACGCCGAGACCGCCCGGGCCATGGGCTTCTGCTTCTTCAACTCGGTGGCGGTGGCCGCCCGGCACGCCATCGCCGCTCACGGGATCGAGCGCGTCCTCATCCTCGACTGGGACGTTCACCACGGCAACGGGACGAACGAGATCTTCCACGGAGATCCCGATGTGCTGTTCGTCTCCGTCCACGAATCACCGCTGTATCCGGGCACGGGGCCCGCAAGCGACGTGGGCGCGGGCGCCGGCCGGGGCAGGACGGTCAATCTGCCGGTGCCCGCCGGCACGGGCGACGCGGGCTACGTCTCCCTCGTCGAGCACGTGGTCGGCCCGCTCGCCCGAGAGCACGCTCCCCAGCTCGTTCTCGTGTCTGCCGGCTTTGACGCCCACGCCGCGGATCCGCTCGCTCGCTGCCGGGTGACCGAGGCCGGCTATGCGGCGATGACCGCCCTGCTTCGCCGCATGAGCGCCGAGCTCTCGGCCCCGCTCGCAATGGTGCTCGAGGGCGGGTACGCCCTCGACGCTCTGGCCACTTCCGTCGCCGCCGTCCTGCCCGTCCTGGGGGGCAGAGAGGTTCCCTCCGGTGGATCCGGGTTTCCCGTGCACCCGCTTGCGACGGAGGCATTGGAGCGCCTCGAGGCCTACTGGCCGGGCGTCGGCGCGGGTCTCAGCGCGGCGTGACGCGCCGCACGTACGCTTGAGGAGCACGCGAGCGGAGACCCGTCAGGGCGTCTTGGGCGGCGCTCTGGGTCTTGAACTGGCCTGAGAACACGACGTAATAGCCGCCACGGAGGCTCTTGAACTCGTCCGACTTCAAGACCCCGACTTCAGTGCCGCCGCTCTCGAGTTCCTTTGCCTTCTTGTTCGCACCGGCACGGCCGGGGCTCGAGAGCATCACGACCGTCCAGGCGGTCTTGCCCGAGGGCCAGGCGCTCACCGCCGTTGCGCCGCCGCCGGCGGACGGCGGCTCGTCACCGGGTGCTTGAGGCTGGTCGCCGCCGGTCGCCGGCGGGATGGTGTCCGGCGTGATCGGGTCGGGCTCAGGGGTGGGAGTCGCCGGAGGCGGCGTGGTCGGGACGGCTTGCTGGGAGGCGCTCGGGGGTGCCTGCGCAACCTTGTCTGGATCGTTGGAGACGGCCAGGAAGGCGGCGATGAGGCCGACGAGCGCGATGGCCAGGACGGTCGCGACGATGGCCACCGGCGTACGCCACCCGGAGGCCGTGGCCACTCGCGTGGTGACCGCCGTGCCGCAATTCAAACACCAGTCCTGATCTCCACGCAGCGACGCGCCACAGCGAGGACAGGCGGCTTCCGGCGGTCGGGTCGGATCGGGAACCACCACCGGCGCCGGTCTCACCGGATCCTCGAGGATCGACCGCGGCTGGGTCACGTGGCGATCCTCCCGGCATGGGCAGCTCGCTCGCCACTGCCCACTTCTGCCTCGACGTCAGGGTGCGACTCGGCAGGAGCCCGACTGTGGCCGGTTTCGACGGGCGAGCCGTCGCTTGCGCGGCCGTCCACCCGTTCGCCGCAATGTGCGCAGAAATGGGCGTCAGAAGCGAAGTAATCACCGCAGACGGCGCAGGTTCCGCCCACTCCCGGCTCACGTAGGACGGTCTCGGCACGGCGGTCCTCGAGCAGTTCCTCGAGCTCACGGCGCTCCAGGTCAAGCCCTGCGAGGCGGTCGAGCTTGCGGCCGACGAGCACGTCACCGGGCTCACCCGGCCCGCTGCGCGCCCCAGCTCGGTGGAACTCGTACACGAGCCCTCCAACGTCGCGCAGCATGAGCTCGCGGACCTGACGGAGGTGGCGCAGCCTGCGACGCAGCCGTCCGCGCCGGCGGGTGTCGGGGGGGTCGCCGATGAGCTCCTCGGGCGCCACCCCTGCCGGCAGCGGCGGCCGGGGATCCGCAGCGGCCGTGTCCTCGGCCGGCTCTCCTGCGGGAAGAGACCCAGTCGGCACGGGAGAGGCTGCGGCCGTGACCGAGGTCGCGGCGTGTTCCTCGTCGCGGGCGGGTCGGATGCGTCGCAACAGGCCCTTCATGATGCGTTGAGGGTATCGGCGGCCCGGTCGGTCAGCTGACAGGGGCGGCGACCTCACGCCAGGCCTCGACCACTCTCCCGGCCATCCGGTCGACGCTGAAGAGCTCGGCGCGCGCGCGTCCGTCCACCCGTGGATCCGGGTGATCGAGGTGGGGTTGCAGCGCTGCGCGCCACGTCTGCGCCTCGAACGGCGCGCACAGCGCACCCTCGATTCCGTCGAGTGCGAGCCGGTGGATCCCGACGGGCGTCGCGAAGGCGGGCACGCCGCACGCGATCGCCTCGATGACGGCCAGGCCGAAGCCTTCCGCTTGTGAGGGCACCAGCACGGCATTGGCAGCATTGATCCAGTACGGGACCTCCGCGGGGTCGATTTCACCCAGGGTGAGCAGCGGAGTTGCGCCGGCCGCTTCCCGCGCCCGGTCGTAGCGCTTGAGCGGCCGGACGGGGTCGTGGGGGAAGAGAAGGTACGGGCCAGCGGGATCGAGCCCCAGACGTGCCCGGGCCTCGGCGCGGGGGATGGGGCGGAAGCGGGCGAGGTCGACCCCCATGGGGAGCACCGCGACTCGGCGCGCGCGGGCGACACCGGGCACGAGACGGGAGAATTCACGCGAGACCGCGGCCGGAAGGGCGACCAGGGGCAGGGCCGCGCGTGTGATCCGAGCCGACCGGGGGTGAAGGAGGTCGTTGCCGTGAAGGGTCACGACGACAGGACCGGCGCGAGCGGCCAGCGCCGGCCACGCGCAGAGCCCGAAGTGGGCGTGCACGACGTCGAAGGTCTCGTTGCCGTAGCGCCGCCGCAGCTCGAGCGCGGCAGCCGGGTACCCCCGGAGTCCCGGTGCGAAGGTGAAGAGCTCGATGTCGAGGTCGCCCCGGCGACGGAGCGCCTCGACCTGGTCGCGGACGAACGGGCCGACCGCCGGACGCTCGTCGGACGGATAGAGGTTGGTGACGATCAGGACGCGCATGAGACGTCACGAGGTTGTCGCACATCCGTCACCAACAGGTCTGGAGACGTCACCGCCTCAGGCCGGAGACTTGCTTCCGGCTCCGCCACCAGGCGGGGAAAGCGAATGATGGAGGTCTCCTCGAGATGGGCTACGAACTGATCGGCCGTATGCATGCGGCGTGGGTGTCCATGGGCCGCGAACGCGGGCAGGGAACGGTGGAGTACGTCGGCCTGATCCTGCTCATCGCGGTGATCCTCGCGGGAGTGGTCAAGGCATCTGGCGGGTTCTCGGACAAGGCGATCGCCACGGAGATCGTGTCCAAGCTCAAGGATGCGATCGGCGACGTGGGCGGCGGCCGGAAGTGAGCCGGCTCGGACCGGCGGCGGGCGTTCGCGTCCGCCGCCGTGACAGACTGGCGTCGTGACCGATGTCGAGCGTCGCTCCCGTCCCGTCGGCGTCTTTGACTCCGGCGTGGGCGGCCTCACTGTGCTCCACGAGCTGCTGGTCGCTCTGCCGCAGGAGGACTTCCTCTACCTGGGCGACACGGCGCGCTTTCCGTACGGCATGCGTCCCGCGGAGCAGCTCGAGGAGTTCGGGCTCGAGATCGCCGACGCCCTGGTCGCTCGGGGCGCGAAGCTGCTCGTGGTGGCCTGCAACTCGGCGGCCGCCGCGGCGGTGCCGACCCTCCGAGCCCGCTACGAGGACGGAACTCCTGACGCGGTGGACGTCATCGCGGTGATCGGTCCTGAGGCACAGGCGGCCGTCGTCGCGACCCGGACGGGGCGCGTCGGCCTTCTCGCTACGCCCGCGACCGTGGCGACCGGGGCCTATGAGCGGGCGCTGGCGGCGGCCGATCCGCACGTGCACCTCGAGAGCGTCGCCTGCCCGGACCTGGCCCCGATCATCCAGGGCGGGTTCCCGTTCGACGAGGCGGTGGTCGACACGGTGCGCGCGTACTGCGAGCCGCTTCGCGCGGCCAGGGTCGACACCGTGATCCTCGGCTGCACTCACTTTCCCCTTGTCCGTCCGATGCTCCAGCGGATGCTCGGTCCCGGGGTGACGCTGATCACGCCCGGCGCTGCCATTGCCCGGCGGGTGGAGTCCGCGCTCGCGGCCCGCGGCCTGGAGTCGCTGGACCGGGGCGGTGGCGAGGGCTCTTACGACTTCCTGTCCACGGGCGATCCGGAGGCGTTCCGGGCGCTGGGCACCCGCTTCCTGCAGATGCCCCTCGGTGATGTCGCCCAGATCGAGCTCCGCACTCCGGTGCCCGCCGGGAGCGGGGCTTGATGCCTGAGCGCAGCGGCGGACGGGCGGTCGATGCCCTGCGCCCCGTCACCATCGAACCGGGCTTCGTACGCCCGGCCACCGGTTCCGCGCTCATCTCGTGCGGTGAGACCCGGGTGATCTGCACGGCTTCGGTGCAGGATTCGGTCCCGCGCTGGATGAAGGGCCAGGGACGCGGCTGGGTGACTGCCGAGTACGGCATGCTCCCGGCTTCGACGGGAGACCGCAAGGCTCGGGACGTCTCAAAGGGCCGTCCGGACGGCCGGACCGTCGAGATCCAGCGACTGATCGGGCGCTCCCTGCGCGGAGTCATCGACTTCACCGCGCTCGGCGAGCGAACGGTGTACATCGACTGTGACGTCCTCCAGGCCGACGGGGGGACCCGGTGCGCCTCCATCACGGGCGGCTATGTCGCCCTCGAGCTCGCGTGCCGCCGGCTGGTCGGCGAGGGGCGGCTCACCGCTCTGCCCCTGACCGGAAGCGTGGCAGCCGTCTCCTGCGGCATGGTCGACGGAGTGGCACTGCTCGACCTCGACTACCCCGAGGACTCCTCCGCCGAAGTTGACGCCAACGTTGTCATGACGGGGGAGGGCGGTCTGATCGAGGTGCAGGCGACCGCCGAGCGGACGCCCCTGTCTCGTGCGCACCTCGACGATCTGCTCGCGCTCGCGCAGAGGGGCATCGAGGAGCTTCGGACCGCTCAGCAAGCGGCCGTCGCGACTGTCTAGGCGGCGAGCGATGCGCGTGGTGCTCGCAACCCGCAATTCCCACAAGCTGCGTGAATTCGAACGGCTCATCGGGGGCGAAGTGGGTCTCGATCCGCTGCCCGACGAGCTCGAGCTTCCCCCGGAGACGGGTAGCACGTACGCCGAGA
>JACCYI010000377.1 GCA_013696535.1 Solirubrobacterales bacterium | reverse complement strand
GTAGGACGCCGCCGTCCCGACGCCGCTGGACCCCACCGCATCGGGCCCACCAGCCGACCACCCCGGACGGGTCTCCAGCAGCGCGGCTTGGGCGCCGGGATCATCCGGTCCGGCCAGGGCGAGCAGGAAGGCGAGCCAGGTGGCTTCCTCGAGGTCTGACTCGGCGGCCACCGCCTCGTACGGACCCGGGAACTCGAGCCGGGCCGCGGCGGCGGCGAGCGCCCGGGCGAGCCGCTCGGCGTCGGCGGTCGCCTTGACACCCGGGATGAGCGCTGATCGATAACCATCCTCCACGTCGCGCGCGAGCCTGCGCGTGCGGACCCCGGTGGAGCGCCGCCCAGACGCTGCGGAGCGCGACACAACCGGCCTCGACCGCGCGCTTGACGACGGCGGGGACGGATTCGCCGCGGCGCGCTCCCGGGAGCAGATGGGACAGTTGGCCTCAAAGCGGTTGTGACGACAGAAGACGGGCATCGGCGGCGGCCGCTCACGGTACCGCCTCTCCGGGCGTTCAGTTGAGTCGCGCGCGCAGGCTCCGGAGCTCGAGCTCGAGCGCTTCGCGATCCCCGCCCGCCACTGTGAGCCTGAGCTCGGCCGTCCGGATCGCACGGCCGAGGTCGTGACGGACGGTGTAGGAGCTGACGAGGTTGTTGAGCATCCGCAGCGCGGTCTCGCGGGGGGTCCACGCGCGCACGCGCGCCGGCGCCAGGGCGACGGGCAGCGCCGAACCCCCGCGGAAGGGGTCAGCCAGCAGGGGGACCGGGTCCGCGCCGAAGTGCCCGACCACGAAGTGCCCTGGCAGGCCGACCCCTGCGAGCGGCACGCCGGCTCGCCGCGCCACTTCGACGTAGAGCACGGACAGCAGGATCGGCAGTCCGACACGACGCACGAGCACGATGTCGAGCATCGAGCGGTCCGGGTCGTCGTAGTCGGTCGTCTCGCCGTGGAAGCCGTGGCGCGCGCCCAGAACTTCCGACACCGTGGCCAGCTCGACGGCCGGAGTGCGCTCACGCGCTTCGAGCGCCTCGGAGAGCTCGTCCCCGAGCGCGTCGAGCCTCGCGAGGGCGGCTGGCACGTCGACGTCGCGCACCTCGGCCGCCAACGCGAGCGCGAGATGATCGAGCGCGGGGTCAGGTGTCCGCGCCAGCTCGGTGAAGGACTGCAGCTCCATCTACACCGTACGAGTCTGGCACGCGGTTCGCCCGCCGGGCGAGCCGGATGCCACTGGCTTTGGCCGGACGTCGAATGCGCAGGTGACCGCTACGGTGCATTCTTGTGCGGATGACCGTCACGCCCGAGGCCCTCGCGGGCTATGACGCCGCCGCGTTCTACGACGAGGCCATGCAGGCCGACGGTTCACCGCGTCCCGCTTCGAGCCCGGCGATGGCGGCCGTGGCGGACCAGGATCTCGCCGAGCTGTGCTCACGGCTGGCGTCCGCGGTCGAGCGCGAAGGCGTGTCCTTCCACTCGGTCGACGGGGATACCGCCTTCGGGCTCGATCCCGTTCCCCGAGTTCTCGACGGTGCGGAGTGGTCGGTGCTCGAGGCCGGATTGATCCAGCGGGTCCGCGCGCTCGACGCCTTCATCGCGGACGTCTACGGCGACCAGCGCATAGTGGAGGCGGGGGTGATCCCCCTCGCGGCGGTGCGGAGCGCTGACTACTTCGAGCCCTCGTTGCGCGGCGTCAGGCCTCCGGGCGGCGTCTGGGTCGGCTTGTCGGGGCTCGACCTCGTGCGCGACGCTTCAGGACGCTTTCTCGTTCTGGAGGACAACCTGCGCACGCCGTCCGGATTGGCGTACGCAGCCGCCGCACGCCGGATGGTCGAGCCACTGCTCGGCCACATCGACCCCGCACCACACCCGCTCGACGGGCTCGTCGGCATGCTGGCCGGCGTCCTGGAGGCCGCCGCCCCGCCCGAGGCGGATGGGGACGACGGGCCGAGCGTCGTGATCCTCACTGACGGGCGCGACAACTCTGCTCACTGGGAGCATCAGTGGCTGGCCACCCAGCTCGACGTCCCCCTCGTCGAGCCGCAGGAGCTCGAGGTCCGCGACGGGCGGCTGTTGATGCGCCGCCGCGGTAACCACGACCTGCGGCCCATCGACGTCCTCTACCGCCGCACGAACGTTGATCGCATCGACGACCCGATCGGCCGGCTGCTGCTCGAGCCGTGGAAGCGGGGCACGCTCGGCCTGATCAACGCCTTTGGAACCGGCGTCGGTGACGACAAGCTCATCCACGCCTACGTCGAGGACATGGTGCGCTTCTACTGCGGTCAAGAGCCGCTGCTGCCGTCCGTGCCGACCTACGACCTCTCCCGGCCGGAGGTGCTCGCCGAACAGCTTCCGCGGCTCTCCGAGCTGGTGGTGAAACCGCGCACGGGCCACGGAGGCGTCGGAATCGTGGTGTGTCCACACGCTCATCCGGACGCGATCGCTGCGGTGCGGGCCGGGGTCTCCGCTCAGCCCGACACCTTCATCGCCCAGGAGCTCGTGGAACTCTCACGTCATCCGACGGTGATCGACGGGCGCCTGGAGCCGCGCCATGTCGACCTGCGGCCTTTCGTCTTCAACGCGGGTGAGGACGCCATCCGGGTGCTTCCGGGAGGCTTGACGCGGGTTGCCCTGGACGCCGGCTCGCTGGTGGTGAACTCCTCTCAGAACGGCGGCGCGAAGGACACGTGGGTGCTGACCGGATGATCCCCGGCCGCCCACCGCTGATCGGGATCACCACGTCTGAGGTCCGGCGCCGGAGCTCCGCCCATCCGCTGCGCGAAGGCGATCCGCCGCAATCCGAGCTCGCGCTGGGAATGGTCTACATGCGCGCCGTCGAGCGGGCGGGCGGCATACCGGTGGTCCTCTCGCCGCTCTCCTCCCCGGTCGCCATCGAGGCGCTGCTCGACCGGCTTTCAGGGATCTGCCTTTCCGGCGGGCCCGACCTCGATCCCGCCGTCTACGGGGCCGAGCCGCACCCCGAGCTCGGGCCGATCGAGCCTGAGCTCGACGTATTCGAGCTGCAGACCGCACGGCGCGCCGACGCGCGGGGGCTGCCGATCCTCGGCATCTGCCGAGGCGCACAGGCCATCAACGTCGCGCGCGGAGGAACGCTCATCCAGCACCTCCCGGATCAGACGAACGGGTCGATCGGCCACCGCCAGGCCATCGCGGGGCGGGAGACGACGCATTCGGTCCGCGTCGAGCCGGGGTCGCGGCTCGCGTCGATCCTCGGCGGCGTGACGACGGACGTCAACTCGTTTCACCACCAGGCCGTAGAGCGCATCGGCCGCGGGCTGCGCGCGGTCGCCTGGGCCACCGACGGCGTCGTCGAAGGCTTGGAAGGCGAGGGACCAGGGCTTCTGGTGGGCGTCCAATGGCACGCCGAGACGCTGATCGAGAGGCCAGAGCACCTGGCGTTGTTCGAGGCGCTGGTCACGGCAGCCGCCGGATCGGGGACGGACGAGCGGGCGACGGCGGCAGCGTGAAGCCCCTTCCGGTGTGGGCGCAATGGCGCCCGGCCGCAGATGGCCCGCCCTGGACGGTCGGGGTCGAGGAAGAAGTGATGCTGCTTGATCCGCATACGTGGGCGCTGACTCCGCGCATCGACGACGTCCTGCCCGCGCTGGCGCCCGAGCTTGTCGGCCACGTGACCGCGGAGACGCACGGGTCGGCGCTCGAGCTCGCGACGGGCATCCATGCCACCGCGAGCTCGGCGGCCGCCGAGCTGGGTGTGCTGCGCGCCCGGCTGACGGCAGATCTGGCCGCGCTCGGCCTGGTCGCGGGGGTCGCGGGCACCCATCCCACGGCGGTGTGGTCTGACACCGTGGTCTCCTCGGGTGCGCGTTATCAGGACATCTACGGGTCGATGCGAGAACTGGCGCGCCGGGAACCGACCTTCGCCCTGCACGTGCACGTGGCGGTGCCGGAGCCAGAGATGGCGGTCCGAGCGCTCACGAGGCTGCGGGCTCATCTGCCGGTGCTCCTCGCCATCTCGGCCAACTCTCCGTTCTGGCAGGGCCGCGACACCGGACTGGCCTCCGCGCGCACACCGCTGTTCCAGGCCTTCCCGCGCGTCGGGATCCCTCGCGCCTTCCGCGACTACGCCGACTACACGGAGGCCATCGACATCCTGCTGCGGTGCGAGGCCTTTCCCGAGCCGACCTTCCTGTGGTGGGACGTGCGGCTGCAGCCTCGCTTCGGAACGATCGAAGTCCGTGTGATGGACGCCCAGATCCGGACCGCCGACACGGCCGCGCTCGTGGCGTTCGTGCAATGCCTGGTGCGCTTGGAGGCGCTGGACGACTTCGCGCCGTCGCTGCTGGTCCAATCGCCGGAGGTGCTCGACGAGAACCGGTTCCTGGCAGCCCGTGACGGTGTCGGCGCCGAGCTCATCGATCCGGTCGCGGGATGTCGCCGGCCGGTCCTCGAG
>JACCYI010000369.1 GCA_013696535.1 Solirubrobacterales bacterium | reverse complement strand
GCGCACGCCACCACCATCATCGCGGTGCGCAGCGAACGCGACGAGAACGTCGCGCTCCATCGCCGCGTATGGCAGGCGGTCGCCGACGCCGTCAGCCCGAGAGAACCGGCAGCAGCGCGCCGAGCTTGACCTCGGTCTCGGCCAGCTCGGCCGCGGGATCTGACTCGCGAACGACCCCCACCCCGGCGTAGAGCCGCGCGACGCGCCCCGTGACCAGGGCACAGCGCAGCGCAACGCAGAACTCCCCGTCCTCGTTGGCGTCCGTCCAACCCACGGGACCGGCGTACCAGCCCCGGTCGAGGCCCTCGAAGGCGGGGATGCGAGGCGTCGCGGCGGCGTGGGGCTCTCCGCCCACCGCCGGCGTCGGGTGCAGGAGGCCGGCGAGCTCGACCGCGCTCACGGGCTGGCGCAATTGGGCGCGGATCGGCGTCGCGAGGTGCTGGATGTTGGCGACGCGGACGATCGTGGGCTCCTCGGGCGCCGTCACCCAGACGGAGTGCGGTCGGAGCGCGTGGGCGATCCGACGGGCGACGATGGCCTGCTCAGCGCGATCCTTCTCCGAGCGCAGCAGCTGCTCACCGAGGTGGGCGTCCACGCCGGGATCGGCGGAGCGCCGCGTCGAACCGGCGAGCGCGACCGTAGAAGCCCTCAGGCCCTCGCGACGGACGAGCAGCTCGGGCGAAGCGGCGACGAACGCCGCGTCGCCGATCCCCGCGCAGAACACATAGCATGAGGTGAAGGCCGCACGCAACACGCCGAAGACCGCCGCGACGTCGTGATCGGCCGGAGCGTGCACCGAGACCTCGCGCGCCAGGACGATCTTCTCGAAGTCGCCGGCCTCGATCCGCTCGACCGCGCGAGCGACCGCGGCCTCGTAGTGCTCGGGCGGCGCCGAGCTCGCAATGCGCCAGCGGCCGCTGGGCGATGGGTCCAGCAGCGGCAGCGGCGCCTCGCGCAGCTCGGCCAGCCGCCGCTCCACCCGGGCCAGCAGGTCATGTGGCTCGTCGTCCGGAGTGGCCACCGCGGCCACGGTGAGACGGACATCCTCGCCACGGCGAGCCAGCGAGACCTCCGGAATGGTCAGGACGCCGGAGTCAAATCCCGCCCAGTGCGGCGCGCTGCCCCCGTCGGGTGCGAACGCGAAGCCGCCGGTGGCCACGAGTCCGGCGCCGGCGGGGCCGTCGGCCGGATCGCAGATCGCACCGCCCACCAGGCGGCGCCACTGCTCCGCGGCACGGGCAAAGCGGCCCGGGCCACCCGCGTCGATCCGCTTCAACTCGCCCAGCGACGCCAGCGCCGCTCCATCGCGGTCGGGCTGCTCGAAGCAGAACCAGGGCTCGCCCGTGCGGCGTGAGGCATGAACGACCTGGCTCGGATCGACGGCCGCCGCCACCACCCGCGTGAGGCCGACGAGCACCTCGCCCTGGCCGGCCCGGGCCCGTCGAACGCCTCGCTCCAACCGTTCGAGCAGGAGCTTGCGCGAGCGCTCGTCGAGTACGAACTCAGAGACGGTAGGCGATGAGGTGAGCCGAGCGGACACGCAGAGAGAGGATATGACGGGAGGGGCGCCTAACGTCTTGAGCCCCATGGACATGGTTCCGGTCGTGCTCGAGCGGTGGATCATCGCCGGCCTCCTGCTGATTCCGGCGGGCGGGCTGCTCTCGCTCGTGGCGCTCGAAGGGCAGGCCGGACGGCTGACCACCGGCATCGTCCTGATCTCAGCCGTCCTCTACGCGGGCCTCGTCTTCGTCCTGCTGCGCCGCGACCTGCGCGCCCAGGTGGCCGCCGCGGCGCCGGCGGCCGCCGAAGCCCGGCTGGAGCCGCTCGGATCGACGGCCCTCCGGGCGCTCCCGCGCGTCGTCCTCGCGATCCTGATCTGCGTCGGCGCCTCGATCGCGGACCTCGTGGTGGTGGGCGTCGGGGTCGCGATCGGAGCCGGAATGGTCGCCGCCATGACGGCGCTGCAGCTCCAGAGGGCAGAACGGCGCGAGCAGACGCTCTTGGTGCGGCCGGGCGGACCTCTTTGGGAGCCCTCCCGGCCGCTGCAGCGCTTCTAGCGCCTAGGTCTCGCCGCGACCGCGCGACACCGCAATCTCGCCCGTGCGCGCCATCTCGATCAGGCCGAACGGTCGCACCATCTTCTCGAAGGCCTCGATCTTCTCGGCGGTTCCGGCGATCTCGACGATCACCGACCGCCGAGTGACGTCCACCGCCTTGCCGCGGAAGACCTCAGCGAGCTGGAGGATCTCCGAGCGCGCCGGGCCCTCGGCGGCGATCTTGAACATCGCGAGCTCGCGGGCCACGGTCTCGCTCGGGTCCAGATCGCGAATCTTGAGGACGTTGACGAGTTTGTGCAACTGCTTGGTCACCTGGTCGATCGGGTGCATGGCGCCGTCGAGGGTCAGGGTGATACGTGAGAGGGCCTCGTCGTCGGTTGGGCCGACCACCAGGGTGTCGATGTTGAACCCGCGCCGAGCGAAGAGCCCGGAGATCCGGGTCAGGACGCCCGGCTTGTTCTCCACGAGGATCGAGACGATGTGCTTGCGCCCCGAGCGCAGTGACACGGACGCCTCGAGCTCCTCGAGGCTCAGGCGCTCCTTGGTTCCGGGTTCACCCACGCGAAGTCACCCCACCATGTCCCGGGCAGCCGCGCCCGGGGAGATCATCGGGTACGTGTTCTCCTCGCGGGTGACGCGGACGTCGACCACCACCGGCCCCGGCGTCTCGATCGCCCGACGCATGTCCTCGACGAGCGTGGCCTTGTCCTCGAAGCGCATGCCCGTCGCCCCATACGCCTCGGCGAGCTTGACGAAGTCGGGGTGGCGCCCGGGATCCACCGAGGAATAGCGACGGTCCCAGAAGAGCTCCTGCCATTGGCGCACCATGCCGAGGTAGCCGTTGTTCATGATGAAGACCTTGACGGGAATGCCGTATTCGGCGCAGGTGGCGAGCTCCTGCGCGTTCATCTGGATCGAGGCGTCGCCCGACACCACGCAGGTCAGGACGTCCGGACAGCCCACCGCAGCTCCCATGCCGGCCGGCAACCCGAAGCCCATCGTCCCCAGCCCACCCGAGTTGATCCAGCGGCGGGGCTCGGCGAAGTGGAAGTACTGCGCCTGCCACATCTGGTGCTGCCCGACGTCCGACGCCAGGATGCAGTCGCCGCCCGTGGCCTCGTAGAGGGCTTCGATCATGAACTGCGGCTTGATCTCTGCGTCCGTGGAATCCTCGTAGTGCAGAGGATGCTGGGCCCGCCAGCCGTCGATGCGCTGCCACCAGGCGCTCAGGCGGGCAGGGTCGGCGCCCTGCGCGCGGTACTCGATGTGCAGGCGGGCGAGGATGTTCTTCGCGTCCCCGACGATCGGGATGTGCGCCGGGACGATCTTGGAGATCTCGGCCGGGTCGACGTCGATGTGGACGAACTTGGCCCGGGGGGCGAACTCCGACACCTTGCCGGTGATGCGGTCGTCGAAGCGGGCGCCGATCGCCACGATCAGGTCCGCCTCGTCCATGGCGTAGTTGGCCGCGCGCGTCCCGTGCATCCCGAGCATCCCGAGCCACTGTGGATGCGGGGCCGCGAACGCCCCGAGCCCCATCAGCGTGCACGTGACGGGGAGGCGATCAGAGGTGGCCAGCTCGGTGAGCTCCGCCGACGCGTCGGCGTTGATGACCCCGCCGCCGACGTACAAGACGGGTCGCCGGGAGTTGGCGAGCGCCTTGGCTGCCAGTCGGATCTGCTTCTGGTTGCCCTCGCTGGTGGGCTGATAGCCCGGCAGCTGCACGTCGCCCACGGGCTCGTAGTCGATGTCCGCCCGGGTCAGGTCCGTCGGCATGTCGATGAGCACGGGTCCCGGGCGCCCGGTGCGAGCGATGTGGAACGCCTCGTGGATGACCCGCGGGATCTCGTTCGGGTGCTGGATCATGAAGGAGTGCTTGACACTCGGCATGGTGATGCCGAAGGTGTCGGCCTCCTGAAAGCCGTCCGTGCCCAGCAGATCCGTGCGCACCTGACCCGTGAAGAAGACCACGGGCACCGAGTCCATCATCGCGTCCGTGAGCGGGGTGACGATGTTGGTGGCCCCGGGACCCGAAGTCGCGAAGCAGACCCCGACCTTGCCCGTGGCCTTCGCGTACCCCTCGGCGGCGTGGCCGCCTCCGGCCTCGTGACGCACCAGTATGTGCTTGATGTCCGCGCCGTACAACGCGTCGTAGGTCGGAAGGTTCGCGCCTCCGGGGTAGCCGAATACGACGTCGACGCCCTCGGCCTTGAGGCACTCCATGACGGCATCGACTGCACGCATCCGTGTCACTTCCCTTCGAGGTCCGAGCCCAGCACGACTGAGACCGAACAGGCTACCGCGCGGCTTGGCGCCCCGACTCGGGCCCGATGGCCGCCTCGGGGAACTCGAGCTCGGCGCCGCAGCGTGTGCACAGGGCGTCGTAGAGCTTGACCACCTTGCCGCAATCCGGGCATTGGCGGCGGAGCTCATCACGCTCGACGCGGTACAGCAGAGCGGCTACCACGCCGATCCACGGCGGTATCGCTGACACCACGAACCACAGCCAGAACGACGAGCCCTTGACCTTGCCGATGAAGCCTCCTGCGAGGCCGACGAAGATGCAGAGGGTGATCAGCGCCATGACGGGTCAGGTCACAGGCGGCGCGCGGCCCAGATCCCCGCGATGACCAGCGCCAGCAGCACGACCACGGTCACGACCGAGGTCACGAGGCCGATGACCACCCCGGCTACCACCTTGAGCGCGACCAGCGCGACGGCGATCAGGAC
>JACCYI010000346.1 GCA_013696535.1 Solirubrobacterales bacterium | reverse complement strand
GCTCGGGCCGTTCGGTGACCTCGACGTCGTCCCGACCGGTGGGATCCGCCACGACGAGGTGGGGCCGTGGCTCGAGGCGGGGGCGCTCGCGGTCGGATTGGGCTCCGATCTCGTCGGCGCCCGTCCCGGGCCGGAGGACTTCGACCAGATCGCCGCGCGCGCCCGCGTGGTGGTGCGGCAGGTGGAGGAGAGCCAGGCCTGACCTGGAGGTGCTTAGCCCTCTGAGGCACCGCCGCGCGACGAACGTAATCGGGCGCCGCGGGCGTCAACCCGGCGCCGCGAACGTCCACCCCTGCTGGTGAGGGAGGCAGTTTGCGCGGATCGGATGGGCTTTTCGTGCCCGCCACTTCCGAAACCGTCCCCACCCAGCGGGGCTGACTTCGAGACGCGCGGCGTGGCTGAAGCGGTCATCCCCAACCGCGGCCACGAGCCCGGCGCCCATTCACGCGGCGAGACGAGGAGGCCGGCAATCGCGTCGGGCGAATTGAAGGCATCCAAGATCCGCAGACGCATCTTGGTTCGCCGCGACTGGTTTTACGCATGGATTGATGCCCATGTGCTGGTGACCGCGGCTCTTGTTGTCCCTGATGGCCGAATCCCCGCTCAGCCGACGTTGCTTGGCGGACCGGGATCCCTCAGCCGACTCCGGGCTATCAAGCACGGTGAGCTCGGCATCGGCGACCATCAAGGCCTTGGGGTTCCTGCAGGGCGTCTTCAAGCGCGCCGTGGTGCGCGGGAAGGTCAGCGCCAACCCGGTTCGGGAAGTCGACAAGCCGCGCCAGGCGGGCGTCCGTCGCGCGGTGCCGCTCGCGCCAGAAACGGTCGAAACCATGCGGTTGACGCTCGAACCTGACGACGCCATGGTCCTGACCCTGCTGGCTTACGTCGGGTTGCGCCCCGAGGAAGCGATCAACGCCCAAGTCGAGCATGTCAATGGCACCCGGCTCTGGGTGCCGGCCCGCAAGGTCGCGAACCATGACCGTGACGTGGATCTGCTGCCGGTCGTGCAAGCCGATCCCCAGGCGTGGCTACTGGCATCTGGGGTCCGGTCGGGTCTGGTCGTTCCGCGCTCGAGCGGTCGGGCGTGGACCGAGAGCGACTGGCGCAACTGGCGCAACTGGCGCACTCGGGTCTACAAGCCCGCGGCGCTCGCGGCCGGAGTGACCGGCGATCTCCGTCCGTATCGCCTCCGCGGATCCTTCGCGTCGCTGCTGCTCTATGAAGGCCATCAGCGTAGGTTGACGCCGCCGCCCTGGGAGCGTTAGGTCACGTCGATCCATCGGCCTAACGGCCGTGATCGAGCCGGCTTAGAATCTTCGATGGTGAGATAGCGACGTGCCATCGGTCCCAGTTCGTCCGATCCGCCAGCGGCCCCAACGGCTGCGGATCCGTGCAGTGTCGAGCGCCTGACGCCTGAACAGCTTGCGCGTTTTCGCGCGGCATGGGCAGCCTCGTACGCGATTGATGATAACCGCGGTTACTCCCATTTCGCCGGGTTGCATGGCCTGCCGTTGCCGACGGAGTGCACCCATAACGACACGTTGTGGCTGCCTTGGCACCGTGCCTACTTGTACTTCTTTGAGATGTCGCTGCAGCGAAACCCCAGGCCTTGCGCTCCGCCGCGCTTGAGCGCGCGCAGCTCGACGTGCGCCTCGCCAAGCGCCCGGGTCAAGTCCGGCGACCTGCTCCTCCAGGCGGGCCTCACGGCCAGTCGGCTTGGCCGCGCTTGAGCCGTGCTCGAGGCCACCGCGGCCGCTTACCCAGGCATTGCTCCTTCCACTTGCCGATCGATGTCTCGCTGATCCCGTGACGACGCGCACCCTCGGCCTGCATGCTCTCCCCAGAGAGGACCGACAGCACGATCTTCAGCTTGACGTCGACGTCGACCTAAACTCGCCCGGCGCACGCGCCCCGCGGAGCCTGCTCGCAGACCGGCCGACGGGCCGACGATTCCGCGAAATCGCCGCGATCCGCCCGGCCGCCCTCGGCCCACCATCCCTCACACCACCACAGACGCCGCGTGAGCCGATCGCCATCGGCCCACACACGCAACACGTGCACGATCCGGGGCTAGAGGGCGAGCTCGAGCGCCACCACCGACATGCGGTGCAATCCGACCAGCTCGATCAGCGTGCGGATCTGCGGCTGCGGCGCCCGCAGGCGCAGGCGCCGCCCTCGGCGCGCAGCCGCTGAGCGAGCACCGCGAGGTCCACGATCAAGCGAGGAATCGGCGAGCCGCAGCTCGAAGAGGTCGACGATCACGTCGCGCGATGCGCGCAGCGCGCAGGAGATCGGGCGGGGCGTCGATGGGCGGCGGGATTCCTCAGCGGACGGCCACGAGGGACTTGGCCAACCCCAGCATGCGCTCTGACCAGATCTCGGCGTCCGGGAAGTAGTACGCCATCTCCGAGCGCGAGAGCAGCTCGATCTCGAGCACGTCGCGCAGGACGTCGCGGGGGCCGTCGGGTGACTTTTCCGGCGTGAAGTGGCCGAGCGGCCACCGGCGCGAGATCGCGACGCGGCTCGCGACGGGCAGCCATTGCAGACCGGGAAAGAGCCAGTGCGGCTCGATCGGGAAGTAGCGGTACGGGGTCTGCACCCACATGTGGGGGGCGAGGGCGTGCACCGACTCGGCGAAGCGGCGCCGGCGCTCGTGTCCCCCGACGTGCTCGATCACGGAGTTGGAGAACACGAGATCGAAGCGTCGCTCGAGCAGCGAACGTGGGAGGTCGCAGGCGTCGGCGGAGATCGAGTGCGCCCATGGCTCGTGGACGTCCTGCTCGTCGAGGTTGACCACGACGAGCTCCGCGGGCCGCAGACCGGAGAGCCGCCAGCTGCGCATGTCGCCGCCCAGGTCGACGACCCGCATCGACTCGAGGTCAGGGAAGCGCTGCCGCAATCGCACCCAGCGTCTCGCCCGAGCCCGGCTCGAGACGCTCGAGCCGGTGTACGGCTCGACCAGCCGCTCCGAGATCCGCCGCGGTCGGATCCCGCCGCTCGACGCCCATAGGGTCACAGACCACTACGCGAGAGGACATGGGGGATGGTGCGCAGAATGATCTTCACGTCGTTCCAGAGCGACCAGTTGGCGACGTAAAGGTAGTCGATGCCGATCATCTCGTGCATGGGTATCCGCGACGAGCCGAGCACCTGCCACGGGCCGGTCATGCCGGGGGTGAGGTGCAGGCGGCTGCGGTCGAGGCCGACCACCTTCTGGTCCTCGTCGACCACCAGCGGGCGGGGCCCGACGAGGCTCATCTCCCCCCACAGGACGTTCAACAGCTGAGGGAGCTCGTCGAGCGAGGTCTTGCGCAGGACGGCGCCGGCGCGGGTGATCCGCGGGTCGTCGGCGATCTTGAACACGCCGTGCGCCTCGTTGCGGTCGCGCAGCGACGCCTTGAGGGTCTCCGCGTCGCTGACCATGGAGCGGAACTTGAGGATCTCGAAGCGTCGCCCGTCGCGCCCGACCCGGGTCTGGCGGAAGAGCGCCGGACCGCGGGTGTCCAGCTTGACCATCACCACGATCGCGGCCGTGAGGGGGGCGACGGCCGTCAGCAGGAAGCCTGCACCGAGGATGTCGAACGAGCGCTTGACGAAACGGGCCGATCGGCTCAAGCCGAAGCGCCTGACACCGAGGAGCTGCATCCCGTCCACCGAGTCGAACTCGACGGCCGATCCGGTGGCCTCCAGACCCCGGGGCAGGACGCTGACCCGCACACCCGCCGCTTTGGCGAGGCGGATCATCCGATGGGTGTCCGCTGCGTCCGTCCCGACGGGGGCGATCAGCACGCGGTCGATCGCGCACGCCTGGACGGTGTCCGTGAAGAGCTCGTCGGTCATCTGCCCGTCGGTCATCTGCTCGTCGGTCATGTGCCACGAATGGGGGCTGGCGTGCAGCCCGATCTCGGCCACCACGTGCGCGTGCGCACGGCTCGAGTCGATCTTCTGGCGCATGTGCGTGCACGCGGCCGGGTCGCCGAGCACGAGGCAGCGCTCCGCCGGGACCAGCCGGCGGCCGATCCGGCGCGTGAGCGTGCGCAGCACAGCGGCGAAGACGAGCGCGGACCCCCACAGGCCGAAGACCGTCTCGCGACGGATGCCGGCGTCGGTCACCACGTCCTGGAGCAGCCACACGCAGAAGGTGACCGTGGCGGCCAGCTTGAACAGCCGCGGGAGCTCGTCGAGCGTCGACCGGCTCAGCGTAAGCTCGTCGCGGTCGTAGAGGCCCACGAGCTTGGCGACCAGGACGACGAACGGCAGCACGAACAGGGTGACGGGCGTGAGCGTCGTACCGGCGACCGAAGTCACGACGGTCAGCGCCAGGGCCACCGCCACCAGGTCGGAAGCGACGAGCAGCGTGCGGTTGAGGCTCTCGCGAGCCCGGGTGCGACGGGACGCGGCGCCCTCGAGGATCGGCAACGGCCGGCGGAGCGCGCGCAACGGTGCTGCGACAGCGCCTCGACGTGGGGGCGTCGACCCGATCGCGGGCTCGAACAGGCGGCGCGTCGCGGAGGGCGGCGTCAGCTCAGGGCGGTGTTCGAGGTTCGTGGGAGGCAAGGGAGGAGGGGCGCCGAGGTGACGCGGTGTGCTCAGGGTGCGATCGGAGCTCCCGCCGGACTCTCACGAGTACGGCGACGGTGAGGCTATCCCGAGCCGACGGTGCGGGAGCTAACCGTCAACGTCAGAGCAACATGTCCGGTCCTCTTTGGCTCGGCGGGTCACTGAGCTGACACTCCAGTGTGCTGCTCCCTCCAGCCATCCGTGCGTGGCCGAGAGAAGCCGGAGCAGGCGCATCCGGCGCCCGCGGCGGCCGGGCCAGACGACTAGGACGGCGTCCACGAACAG
>JACCYI010000313.1 GCA_013696535.1 Solirubrobacterales bacterium | reverse complement strand
CGGCGCGGCAGCGTACGTGGTGCTGGCCTCCACCCACGAGCGGGCGCTCGAGATCGTGCCGCGGGAAGCACTCGAGCAGCACGCCGTCGACGTCCCGCCGGACCTCGGCCTGCTCTAGAACCGGTAGACGCGGAGCTTGTCGAGGACTTGAGCTTCTACCCTGGCAATAATGTCGTACGTCACCGCCGAAGCCCGCCAAGAGCTCCTGGACGCCGTGGCGGTGGCGATCAACGAGATCGGTGTGGCGCTCGCCGCCCTGGGGGCTGCATACGAGCTGCTCGACGAGCACACCGCCGACCGGCTCGAGGACGAGCTGTTCCGCCCGGCCCAAGTGGCCTACGGCCGGGCGAAGCGCACTCACACCGGGTTCGCCGACCGCTACGGCCTGCCGCGCCGGGACTTCGAGCCGGCGTCGGCGGGACTCCCGTCGCAGGGCATCAAGGGCTTCCTCGCCAACGCGGTGGAGTCGGTCGCAGAGGCAGACATGACTCTCGCGGAACTGCAGGACTCGATGATGCCGGTCGAGGTCGGCGACCCCGAGGTGCGGTTGCAGATCGCCGGGGTACGGGAGTTGGTGAGCGCCCTCCCGGAGCGGGCGCGGCAGCTCGAGCGCGTGCTGGGCCGCTAGACCCCCTGCTGCTTACGCGGTCTTTGACTTCTGCTTGTCCTTCGGCTTGTCGCGCTCGACCATCTTGAGGTCCTTCTCCGCCCCGGGCGTGCCTTCTTCGATCTGGCGATCGCGCTCGCGTTCGGCGTTGAGCTGCGCGCCGAGCAGGATCGCCTGGTTGGTGATCCACAGCCAGACCAGGGCGCCGATCACGCCGCCGAGCGCGCCGTAGGTCTTGTTGTAGGAACCGAAGTTGGCCACGTAGAAGGCGAAGAGCAGCGAAGCGACGAGCCACACGAGAACGGCCACGGCGCCGCCCACCGTGATGAACTTGTAGCTCGGGAGCTTCGCGTTCGGCGCCGTGTAGTAGAGGACGGAGATCATGAAGGCGACGACCACGACGAGGATGGGCCACTTCGCGATGCCGTAGATCGTGACGGCCGTGTCACCCAGTCCCACCGAATCGCCGATCGACTTCGCCAGGGGTCCCGAGGCGACCACGGCGACTGCGGAGATCGCCAGCAGCATGACCATGAAGAAGGTGACGAGCATCTGCAGCGGGCGGAGCTTCCAGAACGGCCGGCCTTCGTCCACCTCGTACATCACGTTGGAGGCGCGCATGAAGGCCCCGACGTAGCTCGACGCCGAGGAGAGCGCTCCGAGGATGCCGACGATCAGCAGGATGCCCGACTGGCCCTTGCTCTTGGTCACCTCCTCGATGGGTCCCTTGAACGTGTCCGCCGCGCCACCCGGCGCCACGCTCGAGAGGAGGTCCGTGAGCGTGGTCGTGACCGTCTTCGGATCGGCCACGAGGCCGACGATCGACACCATCGCGATCAGCGCGGGGAAGATCGAGAGGACGCCGTAGTAGGTGAGCGCCGCCGCCCAGTCGGAGAGATTGTCCTCCTTGAACTCCGACAGGGTGCGCTTGAGCGTCGCGCCGAGCGTCGTCTTGCGTGCGTGTCCCTGCTTCACGAGCTCGGCCATGGGAGTCGTCTG
Source organism: Solirubrobacterales bacterium (assembly GCA_013696535.1). The sequence goes on along the minus strand of JACCYI010000313.1, from coordinate 1,658 downwards.
CCCGCCGACATGCCCGCCCGAAACTCAGTAAGTCGACCGAAAGGCGTCCCCGGCGCCTAGAACGTCGACCCGGCCGTGCGGAGCGAACGGCCGGGCCCTCGCTCGGTCAGGGCGAAGTGCGAAGGCAGCGGCGGACCGCCTCGCAGCGCCCGTCCAACCTGCTCAGCGAGCGCCGGGCCATGCTTGAAGCCATGACCCGAGCCGCCGCCGATGAGCCAGTGGCCGGCGCGGCCCGGAAGCGGCGCCGCGACGAAGTGCCCGTTCGTCGAGAGCTCGTAGCGGCAGGCGCGCGAAGAGCGCAGCGGCGCCTGGGCCAACGGGGGAAAGCGAAGGGCGAGGTAGTCGCGAGCCGCGCGCTCGCTTGCCGGGTCGATACCCGGGAGCGCTGCCGAGGCGGCCAGCTCCGGGCCTTCAGCGTCCGGAGCGGCCTTCACGCCGTGGCCGTCGAGGTCCCCGGTGCCGTAGATGGCCAGGTCGAAGTCCACCCATCCGGGCACCCCCGGCGCCGCCCACGCGGGCCCTCCGTCGAAGAAGCACAGATCCTGACGGGTGATCCGGAGTGAGACATGCTCACCGAATTGCTCCGCCAGCCATGGCCCGCACGCCCAGACCACCTTGTCGGCCTCGAGGCGCCGGCCGTCGTCGAGCACCACTGAGGAGGTGTCGCCGTCGCAGCGAGCCACCGCCCGCTCGAGCCGAGCCCCGTGGGCGACGGCCTGTCCGGCAAGCGTGCGTACGGCCCGCTCGGCGCGCAGGACACCCGCTTCAGGCTCGTACAGCACGAACGCCAGGTCGCCGACGCCCAGGGCCGGGAACAACTTCATGGCAGCCTCGGGCTCGAGACGTTGGGCTGGGATCCCCTGACGGCCCAGGGTCGTGATCGACTCAGACTCCCAGCCGTCCTCGCGATGAGCGAACCAGGCCATGCCGCACTCCACCATCAGCTCGGTCCCGGCTTCAGCCTCGACCTCGCGCCATAGCTCGCGCGCCCGGCGCGCGGACGCCGTGTAGTCGGGGTCGGCTCCATGTGAGCAGCGGATCAGCCGGGACTCCCCGCCCGATGACGCTCGTGCATCACCCGGCTCGAACTGGTCGACGAGGGTGACCTGCGTGCCCTCGCGCGCGAACCACCATGCCAGGGACGCACCCATCACCCCAGCGCCCACGATGACCACCGAGTCCATGGCCGCAGACCGTACATGCGTAGGCTCCGGCGCATGCTCATCACCCTCATCCGCCACGGCGAGACCGAATGGAGCAAGTCGGGGCAGCACACCGGCACCACCGACCTCCCGTTGCTGCCCGAGGGCGAGCGGGCCGCCGAACGGGCCGGCGAGCGTCTGCGCGATGTGCACTTCGATCTCGTGCGGTCGAGCCCACTGCAGCGGGCACGCCGCACCGCCGAGATCGCCGGGCTCGAGTCGGTTGAGATCGATGACGACCTGCGTGAGTGGCGGTACGGCGACTATGAGGGCCGCACCACCCCAGATATCCGTGAGGAGCGCCCGGGCTGGGACATCTGGCGCGACGGCTGCCCGGGTGGCGAGACGATCGAGGAGCTTGCCGCTCGTGCCGACGCCGTGATCGCCCGTGTGCTCGAGGCCGGCGCAGAACGAGTCGCCCTCGTCGCTCATGGCCACCTGCTGAGGGTGCTGGGC
>JACCYI010000302.1 GCA_013696535.1 Solirubrobacterales bacterium | reverse complement strand
GTAGTCGGCCGGGAGGCTGAGGACGCGTGCGCATTCTTCGAGCAGGCGGGCGGACGGGGGGCGTTCGCCGATGATCGCTCGGCGCAGCGTTTCGTAGTGGAGCCCCTGCAGACGTGCAGCGAAGGCTGCCCAGTTCGGCTTCCCGGCCTGGGTGGCGTAGTCGTGCTCGGGTAGGAGTTCGCGTAGAGCCTCGCCGAATGGTTGATTCGTCTTCGTACGCTCTCCCGCAGGCCGGAGCCGCTTGTCCGGGGAAATGACGATCCTACGCTGGTCGAAGCGGCATCCCAAACGGTTAAAGATTCAATCTTCCCGTGATTAATTTATGCGCTTTTTGCGTCTTTTTTTTCGCTTTTAATGTTGACATGGCAACACTTGAGCGCGAGGCTGCGGGCAAGCAGCATCTGAATTCGGCTCGCTTCCTGCGGCGGGCGGCCTCAAATCATCGGGGGTCTCGCATGCCTGCTGCACTGGTCCGACGATTCGCTCGCAGTTTCCTGACCGCGATCTTCTTGCTTCCGCTGATGGTCAGCGGCCTGAGCGAGCACGTCGTGAGTGGGCAGGAAGCCAGGGCCGCAGCGGCGCCTGTTGGTGCGGCTCCGGTGCCGAGCCCGGCTGGGATGGGGCCGGAGTTGGTCGAGTTGCGCTCGCGCAGCTCGCGTTCCTTCGCGGCGCTCGATGGTGGTGCGTACCGGACGCTGGTCTCGCAGTCCTCGCTCAACTACCGGGTTGAGGACGGTTCTTGGCGGCCGATCGACAACAAGCTGGTGCCGGCGGCGAGCGGTGGCGGCTACGTCAACGGCGCGAACAGCCTCCGGTTCCGTTTGCCCGAGAACCTGTCACAGCCGGTGCGGGTCGAGAACGGGACCGATTGGGCCTCGTTCTCGTTGACGGGGGCGAGCGCGACAGCAACCGCGCAGGTGAGTGGCTCGAAGGCGACCTACCGGAACGTGCTGCCGGGCGTGGGCCTGACCTTCGAGGCGCGGAGCGACTTCCTGAAGGAATCGATCGTGCTGGCAGGCCCGGCCGCTGCGTCGACCCTGATGTTCCGGATCAAGCACAGCGACGGCCTGAGCGCCCGTAAAGATCCGAACGGCGCGATCGAGTTCGTCGATTCGAAAGGTGAGCGTCGGCTGGGCTTCGCGCCGCCGTTCATGTTCGATGCCTCTGGGGAGCGAACCGGCTTCTCGCGGGCGGCTTCGTTCTCGCTAGCGAAGGTTGGCGACGTTACCGAGCTGACTTTGACGGCGAATCGGGCCTGGCTGACCGACCCGGAGCGCCGGTTCCCGGTCACGATCGACCCGACCACAGGCGGCCCCTATGGGGACTGCACGCTTACGAGCGGCAGCGGCGCCACCACCAGCTACTGCGCCGCGCAGACGCTGCAGGTCGGCAACGACGGCCGCAACAGCCGCGTCCTCTCTCCCTGGGATTTGAGCTCGATCCCGGCGCAGGCGACGATCACGCAGGCGGAGCTGCGCATGTACCTGCAGAGCGCCTCCGCCGGCACCGCGGGGGGCGTGTCGTTGCACCGCCAGACCCGTACTCACGGAAGCAACGCGACCTGGTCGAGCTACGACGGCACCAATGCGTGGACGGCGGCCGGCGGTGACTTCGTCTCGACGGCGGAGGACACGAATGCCGCCGTTGGGCCCGTGGCCGGTATCTACTCCTGGTATCCGACCAAGCTGCTGATCGGCTGGCATAACGGCACCATCCCGAACAACGGCATGCTCCTGAAGGCGACGGACGAGGCCGCATCGAATCTGCTCACCTTCACCTCTTACGATGCGGCCGCGAACGAGCCTGCGCTCTGGGTCTGGTGGACACCGCAGTGGGGTCGGCACGGCTACTACAAGTTCGAGGAGCAGGGGCTGGCGGAGCGGCTCGGGGTGGCTGTGAACGTCGCCAACGGCAACGCTCTCGTCAGCGCGAACGACATCTCCGTTGCCGGTCTCGGCCTCGACTTGGAGTTGACCCGGACGTTCAACACGCTGGATTCGAACACGCGCCGCTTCGGCCGCGGCACGTCCTGGATCGCCGGGCTCGTGATCCAGCAGGACGGTGGGGTGGTCTACTACGGCGACAGCGGCGAGAAAACACACTTCGTCCGCAACGCGGACGGCAGCTATCAGCGGCCGATGGGCTTCGACGCCACCCTGGTTAAGAACGCGGACGGCACCTTCACGCTCACCGACCACGGCAGCTCGCTGAAGGAACAATTCAGCGCCGTTGGCCGCCTGACCTCAATCGTGGACACAAACGCGAATCAGGTCAGCTTCGCCTACAACACGAGCGGCTACCCGAACCAGATTACGGATACCCGCGGCCGAACCTGGACGTTGCGCTACAACGCGCAGAACCTGATCGACCAGATCACGGAGTCCGCCAGCACGCGCACCTGGGCGTACGCGTACGACACCAACGGCAACCTGACTAGCTACACCGACCCTGCGAGCGGAACCACGCAGTACCAGTACTACGCGACGGATTTCCGCCTGTTCCAGATCACCAGTCCAGGCGGGCAGAAGACGATCCTCGTCTACGACACCGCCGGGCGCGTCGTGAGCGTGCGGCGTGAGACCTCGACCGGAGTCGGCCCGCTCACCCAATTCGCGTACAACAGCGGCAACACAGTTGTCACCGATCCGAACAACAAGGCGACGACGCACAACTACGACTCCAGCCTGCGTCCGACGAGCACGGTCGATCCGCTCGGCAACACCACCAGCGCCACCTACACAGCGAACTCGAACGTCGCCACCTACACCGGCGGCACGAGTTCGGTCACCCAAAACGGCCACGACGCGAACTTCAACGTCACCTCGGCGACGCTTCCCACCGGTGCGTCCGCCAGTTGGCAGTACAGCAACGCGACGCACAAGTACCTGCCGACGCAGGCAACGGACGAGCAGGGCAACGCCACCAGCATGGTCTACGACAGCAAGACGAACCTAAGCTCACTCACGAACGCTGCCTCTAGCCAAGCGACCTACACCTACAACACCAACGGCACCGTCGCCACGGCTTACGACTTCAAGAGCAACCTCACCTCGTTCACCTACAACGCGAGCGGTGCCCTCACCGGCGTCGACAATCCCGCCCCGCTCGGCGACCTCAGCTACACCTACGACAGCCTCAGCAGGGTCGCGACTACGACGGATGGGAAAGCGCAGACGACGACCTTTGCCTACGACTCCCTCGACCGGGTCACCAGCATCACCTACAGCGGCGGCTCCGTGATTACCTATGTCTACGACGCCAATGGCAACGTCACCTCGAAGTCAGACAACACCGGTGGAACCTCCTACGGCTACGACTCACTCAATCGACTGACGCAGGAGACGGGACCTAGCCCCAAGAGCCTCACCTACGGCTACGACGCCGCGGGCAACCTCACCTCCTTCTACGACGGCGAGGTCAACGCCACCGTCACCTATGCCTACAACGGCGCCAACCTACTCACCACTCTCACGGAGCCGAACGGGCTCTCACAAACCACCTTCAGCTACGACGCCGATCAGATGCGCACCCAGATCAACTATCCCAACGGTGTCAGCATGTTCTTCACCTATGACCAGTCGAACCGGCTGACGCGCGTGCTGGGCAAGGAGCCGGCCTCGGGAACCGTACTCACGGATTTCGTCTACTCCTGGACGAACGCCTCGGGCCAAGACAGGGGCGTACGGCAGAGCGTGACCGACAAGGACGGCAGCAAGACCAGCTACACCTACGACTCCCTCAACCGGCTGACCCTGGCGCAGGAGCGCTCGAGCACGAACGTGCTCCTGAACAGCTACGCATACAGCTATGACG
>JACCYI010000293.1 GCA_013696535.1 Solirubrobacterales bacterium | reverse complement strand
GGCCGGAGCTGCCGGTGAAGCTCGCCGTGACCTGAGTGGCGCCGTCGGGGACGATGCCGTAGATCGAAGAGCCCAGCGACGCGGTCGCCTCACCATCTCGGATCGTCGCTGAGCTCCAGCAACTCTTGGCCGCCCCGCCGATGCCCGGCTGGGTGAGCACGACGCAGATCGCGTCCTGGATACGCCGGTTGGGCGCGTCGGCGGACGGCTGCCACGAGCGCGCGGGAACAATGACGGCCGCGCCGCCTCCGTCTAGCGCGGAGACGCGGCGCACATAGGCCGTGCGCACACCCTGCGTGCCCGAGCCAAGGAACTTGAGCGCCTGCGCGACGTCGGCTCCCCGGTCGGCGGCGACCACGTCGCGGCGCAGAACTCCGAGCAGCGCCAGCTGGCTGGCTGGCGGCGCGGAGCCAGTCGCCGTCGCCTGGGTCTCCGGGAAGGCCGGGTCGCCGAGGACGGGCTCCCACGGGCGGGTCGCGGCCACCGCCACGGTTCCCGCACACAGCACCCCCGCGATGGAGAACATCACAGCACGGCGCCCGCTACGGCCCGTCTTGGCGGTGGGCGCGTATGCACCCGCGGTCAGGCGGTGGCTGGCTTCGGCCAGCTCCTTCTCGAAACGATCACGGTAGTCGCTCATCGCGTCTTCTCCATCTCCGAGCGTAGGCTCTTCAGGCCGCGGCTCACTCGCTGTCGTATGGCGGTCTCCGTGCTCTTGGCGTCCGAGGCGATCGCCTCGTACTCGCGATCCTCGACAACGCGCGCTCGAATCGCGTCCCGCTGCTCGGTTGGCAACGCGGCGAGCAGCTCGAGAACCTTGGCCTCCTCGGTCAGGCCGTCGATGCGCGCGATGTCTGAGTCCTCCAGCGCGATCCGCTGCATGCTCAGCTGGCGCCGGGCAGTGTCCTCTGCGAACCCCGCCCTTTGGGCATCGAGCAACTTAAAGCGGGCAACGCCGAAGAGCCACGCGACGAGATTGGCGGGCCGAGCACGCTCATTGTGGATCGCAAGGAGGACCGCCGCGAAGACCTCCATCGTCAGATCTGCGGCCATCTCCGAGTCGTCGACTCGACGCCGCATGTACGCGGTGACGACGCCCTCGTAGCGACGATAGAACGCCGCGAAGGCCTCGTGATCGCCTTTCAACGGGAGGTCGCCGAGATCCTGCGGACGGGCTCTTGAATTTCGTGCCATTCAAGGAGTTCGTCGGGATACCGTCGGTCTTGTGACCGCCGGGGCCGATTCGAGCACGCTCGGCTCGCGATACAACGCGTTGGTCGAGAGCTTCGCGATGAGTGCGCTGCTTACTCTCAACGGGAGACGCGGCTTGTAAAGACGGCTGCTCGGGCGAAGTGACGTCAGCACCGGGACCAGCGCGTCGATCGCAACACGCGCGGGAAGGTCAGTCCGGGCAAGCCCTGCGATCTGATCCTCAACGACCCGAGCGGCTAAGGCGTCAAGCATCGCGGCAACGGATGGCCAGAACCTCGCCGCAAAGATGGGATCCTCAGCCACCAAGCGGGTTGCTGAGGTGATCACCGCGTCGTCGCGGACCAGGATCTCTCCGACCCCGAGCAATGCGCGATGTAGACGAGCAGACGGTGAATCCGAGCCGGAGCAGAAGAGATCCGCGCACACCGCCAGATCCTCGATGCAGCGAACCACCAGACCTTCGACCAAACCCGGTTTGCCAGCGAAGTGAACGTAGATCGAACTACGCGCGAAAAACGAGCGACGAGCGACCTCATCAAGCGTCAGCGCACGAAGGCCGCGCTCGGACAGAATCTGACGAGCCGCATCCAAGATCGCCTCACGCGTCGGATGCCCTGGGAGCCGCCGCATGTACCTGAGAGTGCCACAGCCTACTGGCGTGACCCCGGTCGGTCCGGCGCTCAGGAAGATGCGCGAGCAAGAACGATCATGAAGCGACGCAAGCAGACCCCGGAGCAGGTCGTAGCCTCAATCGGTACCAAACGTCTCACAAACGTCGGCGGCCTTGAGGGGTCGGCGCACCGCCTTGACC
>JACCYI010000280.1 GCA_013696535.1 Solirubrobacterales bacterium | reverse complement strand
CTCCTGTGGGGAGCCGGCCTCGCCCACGGGCGCATTCCTGACTACCAAGTGCCCGTGGCGCCGACGCCTCACCCGCTGGCGACTTTCGCCGGGATCGTGCTGTCGCCGCTCGGAGGCGAAGCGCACGGCGCCGCCGTGCTGCTCGCCCTGCTCTTTCTCGGCGCGCTGGGTTGGGTCACCTACGCCCTGGGATCGCAGTGGTTCGGCCCGGCGGCGGGCGTTCTGGCCGCGGTGATCATCCTGACCCGTCAGCCCGTCCTCTCCTTCGGGGTCCGCGCCTACGTGGACGTGCCGTACCTCGTGCTCGTCCTCTCCGCGCTGCTGGTGGAGGCGCGCCGGTCACGTGCCGGCCTGCCCGTCCTCGTGATCCTCGGCCTGGCCGGGCTCCTGCGCCCGGAGGCGTGGCTCTTCTCGGCGGCCTATGTCGGCTGGATGCTGCTCGACCCCGCCTGCCGCGCAGATCGCCCCCGGGTGCTCGCGCTGCTGGCGGCCGCAGCCGTCGCGCCGCTCGTCTGGGCGCTGGCCGATCTCGCCGTGACCGGCGACCTTCTCTACTCCCTCACGGGCACGCGGGAGAACGCGGAAGTGCTCAACCGCAAGACGGGCCTTTCGCAGGTGCCGCTCACGGTGCCACGGCGTCTTGGGGAGATCCTGCGCGAGCCGGTCCTGCTCGGCGCGGCGCTCGGCGGCGGACTGGCGCTCGCCCTGCTGCCGCGCCGCGCGGCGCTGCCGGCCGCTGCCGGGGTGCTGTCGATCCTCGCCTTCTGCGTCCTGGCTGGGGCCGGGCTCCCCATTCTCGGCCGTTACCTGCTGCTTCCGGCCACGCTGCTGGCGATCTTCTGCGGCGCGGGTGCGTTCGGGTGGCTCGAGCTCGCTCGGGACGACCCGTGGCGCAGACGCTGGCTGGCGGCCGCTGTGGTCGTCGGCCTGGCGCTTCTCGCCTTCACCCCACGACAGATCGAGCGCATCGACTCGCTCCGTTCGGCCATCGCTGTGCAGCGCGCCATCGTCTCCGACCTTCATGACCTGGCCGAGACCGGAGCGATCCGCAGCGCGTGCGGGCCGGTCGCGGTGCCCAACCACCGTCCGGTGCCGCTGCTCGCCTTATGGCTCGATCGTCCGGCGGCCGAGATCGTGTCAGCCCAGCTCACGCGCCCGCGAGTGGGCAGCTACGTCGCGCCCGCCTCGGCGCGAGTGGAGCGCAGCTTCACTCTCGACCGCAACGATCCACGACGCCTGACCGCGGCCGTACCGCCCGCGTTCGAGCGGGTCACGGGGAATGCCTCATGGACTCTCTTCGCTCGGTGTCGTTGATCTCGCCCCGCAGCTTGCGCAGCGCGCGGTAGACCCGCCCCTCCACCGTCGTAAGACCGAGCCCGAGCACCCGGGCCATCTCGGGCACGGTCATGTCGGCACCGAAACGCAGGGCCACGGCCTCGCGCTCCTCCTGGCTCAGGACACTGAGCGCCCGGGTGACCTCGTCGCGGTGCTCCAGGTCTGAGAACGGGTCGGGACCGTCCTCGGGCACAGGCAGTGACCGCTCCATCGCACGGCCCTCCGCCTGGCTTCGGCGGATGTGGTCGCGCAGGGTGTTGAGCGCGATGGAGTAGAGCCAGGTCTTCTCGGACGCCTTTCGCCTGTCGAAGCCGCGCTTTCCGCGCAACGCCTTCTCGAACGTGTCGGCCAGCAGGTCCTCGGCGACGCCCCGGTCGCCCGTGCGGTAGGCCAGGAACCCGAACAGGGGCTGCGCATGGGTCGCGTAAAGCGCCTCGAAGTCCTCATCGCGCATCGCCGAAGATTCCCCGATCAGGAAACCCCGTGCTGATTCGTATAAGGCTTCGATGACCCCCTCCGATACCCAACGGTTCCCGGACGACCTGCAAGAAGTTGCCGCTCTCCTTCGCGATAATCGCCCAGAGGCGACCGCGCTTGAGCTCGACGGTGTGAAGCAGCAGGTGCGGTTCCGGGCGTCGAGGGCTGCCTCCGGGCATGTCCAGAAAGGATCCACCATGAAGTCAAGGCTCGCCATGACGGCGATGCTGGTCTCAGGGCTGCTCATGAGCGGCACGGGCGCCACGCTTGCAGTCTCCGGTTCGACCGACAACGCCGCCACGGCGCAGTATCCGGCGGTCGTGACCCCGACTCCGACTCCGACGACGAGGTCAGAACAGCCGCCCGTCGCTCCTCCCACGAGCGGCGTCCTTCCGGCCGGCCCGACAAGCGGCGGCGAAGCCCCCGCACCCGCCCCCACGGACGGCGGAACGGCACCCGCAACGGCTCCCAAGGCCGCACCGAAGGCTCAAGAAGAGGCTCCGGCCGCTCGCGAGCAGGGCGCACAGCCCGCTCAGCAGGTCGCAGCCAGCACCGGCAACGGAGAGAAGCAGCTTCCGTTCACCGGCTTTGCCGCGATCCCGATCCTCCTCGGCGGCATCGCGCTGATGGGTGGCGGGCTCGTGATGCGGCGCCGCACGGCCGCCTAGCTCCACCCAGCCGGACCCAGCTGCAAGCGAACGGCGGACCCTCGGGTCCGCCGTTTGTCGTTCCGGTCAGTGCCCTGTGATCCGCGTTGGTCTGAGGGTTCTAGCTCGTCGGAAGCTGAAGCGTGCGGGCGATGCCGGGCCAGCGGCGCGGCGACGCCCGGTCGAAGGCCTCGACCGCACGTCGGGCAAGTTGGCTGCGCGGATTGCGATCGAGGGCCTGACGGGCCGCACGCCGAGGATCCTCGCCGCCGGCGCCCTGCACGAGGGCCAGCGCATAGCGATACGTCCAGCTTCCAGGATCGCTGCGGATCGCGTTGCGGGCGGCTTCAACGGCCAATGCTTCCTCTCCCTGCCCCACATCGCAGTAAGCGATGATCTCCCATGGCTCAGACCTCGCACCGATGGCCGCGAGCGACCGCAGGGACGCGTCGATGGCTCTGGGACAGTTCTGAGGTGATGTTTGGAAGGCCCGGACGCTCTCATCCAGTGCGGTTTGCGAGCGGACGACCTGCACGGGAATCACGGCCAACACGAGGCACCCCAGGCCGATCGCAACTCGCGCGGATTGCCTCGGTCCGGCCGGAGCGTCGTCCGCTGCCCGCGACGCGAGCATCATGCCGCCGAGCGCGAAGAGCCAGACGGTCACCGCAGGGGTCTCCCAAATCCAGTCGAGCCCCGCGTGAACGGCCCACGCGATCAGGGCAGCCGCAAAGCCCGCATAGAGTGAGACGTCGAGAGTCCGCTCACGCCGTCGTGGCCGGACCTGTCCATGCCAGAGCACCGTCGCGCCGAGGACGCCGAGCGCCAGCGCGAGCAGGCCAAGGCCCACCAGCCCGAGCTCGGACAGATTCTCCAGGTACAGGGAGTGGGCGTCACGAACGTTGAACTCCCTCTGGCGACTCTGGTTCCAGGAGTGCTCATAGGTCCCCGCTCCGGAGCCGCTCACGGGGTGTGCCTCCCACTCGTCCACCGCCACGCGCCAATGGTCGAGACGGCCGTTGTTGCCCGAGTCCAACAGTCGGGTCCGCTGGTCGTCGACTATCGTCTGGTCGCCCGTCACGAACCGGTCGTACTGGCGCGAGACGTAGTCGGGCGCGCCAAGGGCCAACGCAGCCGCGACCAGGATCGTCAACGACGCCAGAGCTACCGCGACACGCACGGGCCGACGCGCCCGCGGCGGCAGGGCGATGCGGTGCAGGGGCCGGTGCAGCCACCGGGAGGCAGCGATGCTGATCACCAGCGCGGCGAGCGTGCACAGCACCACCGCGCGGGCGACCGTGTGCCCCTGGGAGATCGCGGCGGAGTCGAGGCTGTCCACGGTCGCGAGGCGATCCGCGTCGTATGAGTAGAGCAGTGCGATTGCGGTGGGCGGCAGGACCGCGAGGAGGCCGATGACC
>JACCYI010000276.1 GCA_013696535.1 Solirubrobacterales bacterium | reverse complement strand
GCGCACGCCCATCGCGTGCAGCCACCCGGTCGGCGCTGCGCAAGCGGACGTCTGGCGCTCGCCGATCTCGTAGCGATCCACGACCAGCACGTCCGCCCCGGCGCCCGCCAGGGCGCGCGCCACCGCGAGACCGGCGAAGCTCCCGCCGCATACGAGCACGTCGGCGCGGGCTTGCGCGCCCGAGAGCGCAGTGCGCTCCCGACCACGCAGGGTCGCGCGGCGCGTCACGCTCTCAACGCGGTCACGACCGCCCGCGGCACCTGCCAGGGACGCAGTGTCGATCGCCCGCCGAGGACGTCGAAGCCCACCGCCTCGACCTGATCGAGGACCCGTCCGTAGACGGCGCAGGCGACGCGGACACCCGGGCGCACGGACGCGGGCGTCGCGGCGATCGCCTCCTGCGCTCCCGTGAAGAGCCCGCGCGCCCGGTCCACCTCGTGGGCGACCAGCGCCCGGACCTCGGCGGTGGCCGACGGCCGGGCCATATCCGTTTGGGACACGCCGAAGCGCTCGCGGTCGTCTCCAGGGAGGTAGAGGCGATCGAGCTCCGCGTCCTCACGTGCATCGCGGATGAAGTTCGTGAGCTGGAAGGCGAGCGCCAGACGTCCGAAGTCGGCGTGGTGGCGGACAGGCACCCCGAGCAGGGAAGCCATGATCCGCCCGACGGAGCCCGCCGAGCCGTGCATGTAGGCCTCGAGCTCCGCCCAGGTCCCGATCCGCACGGGCGCGCAGTCGATCCGCATGGATCCCATGTAGGCCTTGAGTTCTGACAGCGGAAGGGCGTGGCGGGTGCCGGCGTCCACGAGCGCGCCGACCACCGGATGCGGCGAGTGCCCCTTGGCCAACCCGTCGTCGAGCTCGCCCTCCAGGGCATCGAGCGCGGCCACCCGTGCTCGCGCATCGCGCGACCGGCGCGGTCCGTCGACGATCTCGTCGGCCGTGCGCACGTACCCGTAGAGAGCATGAGTCGGCGGGCGCATCTGCGGCGGCAACCGGCGGGTCGCCCAGTAGTACGTGGGGTCGTGGCGGCGGTGCATGCGCCGGCACATCTCGTAGGAGGCCTGTAGATCTGGATCGCATCCCGAAGGCGCGACGGTCGAGATCCCCATATCGTCATGCTGTCAGACGCCTAATGCCAGGGTCGCTGTTCGACAAGACGCTCCTCTACGTGACCGGCAAGGGAGGCGTCGGCAAGACGACAGTGGCCGCCTCACTCGGGCTGGCGGCGGCTGGACGCGGGAAGAAGACGATCGTCTGCGAGGTGGCTGAGCAGGACCGGGTCTCGCGGGCGTTCGCGCAGGAAGGCGTCGGCCGCGAGATCGAGGTCGAGCTGGCTCCGAACCTGTTCGCGATCTCCATCGATCCCCAGAAGGCGCTCGAGGAATGGCTCGCACGCCAGCTCGGCCATCTCGGGGCGGGGGCCTTCAAGACGCTTCTTCGCTCCTCGGCCTTCCAGTACTTCGTGGCGGCCGCTCCTGGAGCGAAGGAGCTCATAACGATCGCCAAGGTCTGGGAGCTCGCCCAGCTCGAGCGCTGGGATCGCCACAACCGCACGTATGACCTCGTCGTCGTCGACGCGCCGGCCTCCGGACACGGAGTGGCGATGCTCTCAACCCCACGGACCTTCGGGGAGATCGCCCGCGTCGGCCCCATCAGACGCCAGGCGACCCGCGTGGCCGACCTGCTCGCCGATCCCCAGCGGACGGGCTACCTCGCCGTCGCGCTACCCGAGGAGATGCCCGTCAACGAGACGCTCGAGCTGGGCGGACGGCTGCGCGAAGCGGTCGGGCTTGGGCTCGACGCCGTGCTGGTCAACGGCCTCTATCCCGAGCGCTTCTCGCGCGACGAAGCCGAGCGCCTGCGCCTCGCGGCCCAGGACGGCCTTCAGCCAGAGGCGGTGGACGCTGTGCGCGCGGCGCTTACCGAGCATGAGCGGGCACGGGCCCAGCGTGTCCACCTACGCCGCTTGCGCCGAGAAGTCGACGGGGCGACGGTGCTCACCCTGCCGTTCCTGTTCGAGTCGGACATCGGGCTCGAGGAATACGGCAAGCTGGCACGGGAGCTCGACCGCCGGCTGTGAGCCAACCGCAGCTCGCGACAGACGACCATCCTGAGCCCACGCGCCGGCTGCCACCACAGGCCCGGACCCTCTGGCGCCTGCAGTCGGCGCTGCGTTGGGTCGTCGTGGCCATCGCGGCCCTGATCGCCGGTCTGGTGGTCGGCGATGACCTTCCCGGGCGGCTCGGAGTGGTCCTAAGGGTCGTGCCCCCGGCCGGCCTTCTCGTCGATCTCGCACTGTCAGACCTGCGCTGGCGCCAGTGGCGCTACGAGATCCACGACGAGGAGATCGACTTGCAGCACGGCTCGCTGACCGTCACCCGCACCATCGTGCCGATGGCTCGCGTGCAGCACGTCGAGACGCACCGCGGGGTCCTCGATCGGGCGTTCAACGTCGCCACGGTCGTGGTTCATACGGCGGCTGGAGCCACGTCCATCCCCGTGCTGCTCGATGAGGACGCAAGCGGGGTCCGGGATCGCATCGCGACGTTGACCCGGACACCGGACGAGCTGTGACCCGCCGTATGCATCCGGCCGGGATCGCGGTCCTCGGCCTGCGGGCACTCCGGGAGGCGGCCGTTCCCGCCGCGGTCGGTCTGGCGGCCACCGTCGGCGGGAGCGGCATGGATTCGCGCACGCTGTGGCGGGCCCTCGCCTTCGCCGCAGTAGCTTCACTGCTGGCCGTGCTCGTGGGCTTCGTGGCCTGGCGGACCGCGTCCTATTCCGTCACCGGCACGGCGATCACCGCGCGCCGTGGACTGCTCTCCGTCAAGGAGACGGTCGTCCCCCTGGAACGCGTGCAGGCCGTCGACACCGTCCAGGGGCCGCTTCAACGCCTCTTCGGGGTCACGGCCGTCCACGTGCAGGCGGCCGGCGGCGCTCGGGAAGGCGAGATCGTCCTCGAAGCCCTGTCTGCGCAAGCGGTCGCCGAGCTACGCGAAGCGGTCGGAAGCCGAGCGGATCCACGGGCCGAGCCCGACGCGACGTGGCGACTCAGCACCGGCAGGCTGCTCATGACCGCCGCCACCGCCGGGCAGCTGGGCGTCATCCTCCCTGTCCTGGCCGGAACGAGCCAGGGACTCGACGACCTGCTCGGCACCACCGTCCGGGCCTCTGACCTCGTCCCCGACGCACCGGGCGAGGTGGTGCTTGCCGCGGTGGTGCTGCTCGCGTCGGCGTGGCTCCTGTCGATCGCCGGTGCGATCGTCGCGTTCTCCGGTTTCACCGCCACCCGCAGCGGTGATCAGCTGCACATCCGGCGCGGGCTCTTCGCTCGCCGCGAAGCCAGTGTGCCGCTCGCCCGGGTCCAGGCCGTCACCGTGCTCGAAGGCGTCCTGCGCCAGCCTTTCGGCCTCGCTGCGCTGCGGGTGGAAACCGCGGGGTATGCGGCTGAGGCCGCCGCCGCCCAGACCTTGTTCCCGCTCCTGCGACGCCACGAGGTCGAGCGCTTCCTGGCCGAGATGGTGCCGGTTTCGGCGGGCGGTCTTTCGGAGTTTGAACGGGCTCCGAGCCGTGCGCGCCGCCGCTATGCCGCGCTGCCGACCCTCCTGGTGGCGGCTCCGGCCATCGCGATCGCGCTTCTCGTCGACGGTGCACGAGCCTGGCCGTTGTGCGCGACCCTCCTCGGCGTCGCGGTCGGCTTGGCGGCTCATCGCGCCGCGGGGTGGCGCCTTGACGCAACCCGGGTGCTCGTGCGCTCCCGTCGCCTCGCGCGGCGGACGGTCATCGTGCCGCGACAAAGGCTGCAGGAGCACGCCGTCGCTCAGACCATCCTGCAGCGCCGGGCTGGTCTCGCGTCGGTCTCGGTCGCTGCAGGAGCCCGGACCCGGGCCCGGGTGGCCCACCTCGACGCGCGCGTCGCCCGAGACCTATTCGAACGACTCGCGCTCAGGTGATCCCGAGCCGGTCGAGCAGCGCGTCGTCGGCACGCCACGACTTCCGCACCCGAACGGACAGATCCAGGTGAACCTGCCCTCCGACCTCCCGCTGGAGCTCCTTGCGCGCGGCCGTCCCGATCTCCTTGATCATCTGCCCGCGCGCCCCGATCAGGATTCCCTTCTGGGATGCGGTCTCGACCCACAGCAGGGCTCGGACGTAGACAAGGCCGTCGCGCTCGTCGATCTCGTCGACCTGAACCTCCACCGCGTGCGGAACCTCCTGACGCGTGCGGTGGAGCACCTGCTCGCGGACGAGCTCCGCCAGCATCACCGACTCGGGTTGGTCTGAGAGCTCGTCCTCCCCGAACATGAACGGGCCTTCGGGGATCTGCGCGACGAGGTGCTCCACCAGCGGGCCGACGCCCTTGCCGGTCCGGGCGGAGATCGGGAACACCTCGGCGTCGAGCCCCAGATCGGCGGTGGCCTGAAGCGCCTCGACCGTGCGTGTGTGGTTGAGCCGATCGACCTTGTTGACCGCGATGACCGCGGGTACGGAGGCAGCCGCCAGCGCCTGGGCGATGAAGACGTCCCCCGGGCCGCCGACCCCCTGGTCGCCGTTGACCATCAGCAGGGCGGCGTCCGAGTCGCGCAGCTCTGACTCCACCCGCCTCTGCATGCGCTGGGTGAGCGCGTCACGCGGGCGCTGGACGCCCGGAAGGTCCGTGAGCACGAGCTGCCAGACCGCCTCGGAGGACGAGTGTGTCGCGACCCCGCGAACCGCCCGCCGGGTGGTCTGAGGCTTGTCGGAGACGATCGCCACCTTGTGGCCGACGATGGCGTTGACGAGCGTCGACTTGCCGACGTTGGGACGGCCGGCGAGTGCGACGAATCCCGACCGGCTCACCATGACAGGATCTCGCGCTGGAGCGCCAGCATCTCGCCGTGATCTGACTCGTGATCCATGCCCGTCAGGTGCAAGACCCCGTGGACGACCGCCTCGCCCAGGTCCTCCGTGTGCTCCGGGCAGATGATGACGTCACCGATCTCACGCTCGCCGAGCGCCTCCTCCGTGCCGTCGACCGGGAACGAGAGCACGTCGGTGGGTTCAGCCTTGCCGCGGTGCTCGGCGTTGAGGGCCGCGATGTGCTCGGCGTCCACGAAGGCGACCGCGAGGTGGCCGTCCTCGATCCCGGCGGACGCCAGCGCGAGCGCGCACAGCCGCCGGACGTCGTCCTCGGGCATCGCCGTGCCGAGGACGTCCACCTCGAGCATCAGGCCCTGCGGCGGTGGGACTCCGCCGGGCGCAGCTCGGGCGTCGCCTGGTCAGCGTGCTCGGCGTAGGCGGCGACGATGCGCTGCACCAGCTTGTGGCGCACGACGTCCTCGCCCCCGAAACGCACGAAGGACACGTCTTCGACTTCGCGCAGGATGTCGCCGACCACCACGAGTCCCGACCTCTGCTCCTTGGGCAGGTCGACCTGCGTGACGTCGCCCGTGACGACCATACGCGAGCCGAAGCCCAACCGCGTGAGGAACATCTTCATCTGCTCGGGCGTGGTGTTCTGGGCCTCATCGAGGATGACGAACGAGTCGTTGAGCGTCCGGCCGCGCATGAACGCCAGCGGCGCGACCTCGATCACCCCCTTCTCAAGATGCGCGGACACCCGCTCGGGATCCATCATGTCGTGCATGGCGTCGAAGAGCGGACGAAGGTACGGATCCACCTTGGCCATGAGGTCGCCGGGCAGAAAGCCGAGGCGCTCGCCCGCCTCGACCGCGGGGCGGGTGAGGATGATGCGGTTGACCTCGCGGCGCGCGAGAGCCGCGGTGGCCATCGCGATGGCGAGGAAGGTCTTGCCGGTACCCGCCGGCCCGATCCCGAAGGTGATGGTCTGCGAGCGGATCGCGTCGACGTAGCGCTTCTGGTTGACCGACTTCGGCGCCACGCGAAGGTTGCGATGACGCCAGACGACGTCATCGAGGACGCGCGCGGGTGAGTCGGACGCGTCGAGGACACGG